>CALMAB010000249.1 GCA_937858325.1 uncultured Acetobacteraceae bacterium | reverse complement strand
CGCCGCTCCGCGGTGCCTTCGGCATCCTTGACCGCCCCTGCGCGCCGTTGCCGCCAGAAGGCGTCGGGACGAAGGGCGTCCCGATCCTCAACCCGCGGCCTCCGGCCCGGGTCGAACAAAGGGCTGACAAGGAAGAAAGTGGCTGGCCCACTTACCTTGTGCTGCCCAATGCCGGACGGGTGCCGAGTCGGCAGCAGCGGCGTTTCCGACTCCGCAACCTTGCCGCGGGAACCGGGATACACAACATTCGAGTGATCCAAGTTGTTCGGGGCCACAGCCATGCGCGTGACGACGGCGGAGTTCATCAAGGGCTATGGGACGCTGGCCGACAAGGCGCTGACCGAGCCAGTGACCATCACCAAGAACGGCCGGGACCGGCTGGTGCTGGTGTCGGCCGACGAGTACGCCCGGCTGAAGCGACGGGACCGGCGCGCGGTCCTGCCGGAGGAGCTGACGGCGGAGGACATTGCAGCCATCGCCGCGTCCGAGATGGACCCCCGCCACGACCACCTGAACGAGGAAGTCCGCGGCTGGCAGCCCTGACTTGACGGGCTGGCCCGAGCCGGAACCCGGCTTGGTGATCCGCTACGCCTACCTGTGGCGGCGCGAGCAGGAGGCCGGGCGGGAGGAAGGAGCCAAGGACCGGCCCTGCGCCATCGTGCTTGCGTTGGCGGGCCAGGAGGATGACCGGCCGCGAGTGGTCGTGCTCGCGGTCACGCACACGTCGCCCCAACCGCCGACCGAGGGAGTCGAGTTGCCAGCGCCGGTGAAGCGGCGGCTTGGGCTGGACGAAGAACGGTCCTGGGTGATCGTGAGCGAGGCCAATACCTTCCTATGGCCCGGCCCCGACCTGCGCTTCCTGCCCGGGCGGGGACCAGAAAGCGCGTCATACGGTCTGCTGCCGCCTGACGTGTTCCGGGCGGTGCGGGACCGCTTCCTGGCGCAGGTGCGCGCCAGGCAGGCGGGCTTGATCCAGCGTACCGAGTGACGGGCCGCGCCTCATTTCCGCGTCCATCGGCGGTTGGCTGGCGATCCTAGCCCGGGTTGGCTGCGGCCCAACGCCCGTTTTGGGTTCGGCCACCGTAGCCGTAGGTATCGCCGTCTACGGCGTGGACGAGGACATAGCTTTCCTCGTGCAGCGGCCCGAGGAGGGCAGCCATGCCGTCGAAGGCTCCCCGCACGAAGGCTCCCGTCTCCCCCTTCGTGTTCGTGCCGGCGGTGATCTTGATATCCAGCCAGAAGGCACCCTTGCCGTCCTCCATCGCCGGGCGGCGGCCGGCAACAAACCAGGATTCGGGGTCCGCCGGCTCGACGAGCACGGCTGTGACGCCCGGGTCCTTGCCGAGGCGTTCGGCCCCGAGACGGGCTGCAAGGGCCGCGACCTTGGCCCGCAGCTCTGGCCGTGGTTCGGGAGTGACGTAGCGAACGGTAATCATGGGCATGGATGGCCTCCTCTGGTGGCTTGCCGAGAAGCAGCTTGACCATCTTCAGAAGATCAAGGAACGCTATGGCGTAATGTTCTCACCATAGCGGATCACTATGATGCTTGACTTGGAGTCCGTCCGGCTGTTCGTTCTTGCGGCCGAGTTCGGCAACCTCACCCGCGCGGCCGAAGCCGCCGGCACGGTGCAGCCGGTGGTCAGCCAACGCCTCAAGATGCTGGAAACCCGGCTTGGCCGCAGGCTGCTGGACCGCACCCCGCGCTTCGTGCGTCCTACTCCGGACGGGGCGGCATTCCTGGACCGTGCCCGCGCGCTGCTGGCCGCCCACGATGCAGCCGCCACCTTCGCGCCCCAGCCTGCGACCCGCTTCGCCGTGGGCGTCAGCGACCACGCCATTGGCCTTGAGTTGGAGGAAGTTCTGCGCCGGATTCGCACGGCGCTGCCAACCAGCGCCGCTATCGAGGTCCGTACCGGCATGTCGCAAGCCATGCGTGCGGGCTTCGATGCGGGCGAGTTCGACGCGGCCGTGATCCGGCGCGAGGGCAGCGGCACGGAAGGCGAGGTGTTGGCGACCGACCCACTTGGTTGGCGGGCCGGGAGAGATTGCGCGCTTGCGTCCGGTGTGCCGGTGCCACTGGCCATGTTGGGACCGCCCTGCGGTGTGCGGGCCGTGGCCGTACGGGCGTTGGAGGACGTTGGGATGCCCTGGCGCGAAGCGTTCGTCGGTGGGAGCTGTGCGGCACTGCTGGCAGGTGCGCGGGCAGGGCTGGGCATCGCACCGATGGGCCAGGTCAGTTCCGGTGGCACGCCCGACGTGGGGCCGGCACTTGGCCTGCCGGCGCTGCCGGCATCGGAGATCGTCTTGTTTGCACGGGCGGGGTCCCCAGCGGTGGCAGCCGCGGTGCGCGCCCTTGCAGCAGGCATCCGCGCAAGCTTCGGTTGACGTGCCCGCCGCTCACTCGTCCGCCAGTCCGGTGAACTCGGCATCGGCGTAGTGGCGGAGCTTGGCGACGAGGGCGGGGGGCTGCCCGGGGCGGAGCAGCACCTGTGCGTGCGGGGGCAGGCGCATGGCCTCGTCGGGTGCGAGCAGGGGTCGTGCGGCCAGGTGGGTGCTGGTGCCCTCGCTGGTGCTGCCGCCACCTGATCCCCCGATCATGTTCGGGGTGCTGCGAGAGCGGCTGGTGGTTTCGTACTGCACGGTGGCGTTGCCGAGCGAGCGGGACAGCCATTGCGCGGTTTCCAGGTCGGCGGGCGCGGATGCCTGGACGAGGCCGGCGTTGGCGAGGAAGGTGCCGGCATTCTGTCCGTAGGCGGCGCGAAGCTGGGTGAGGTCCTGCAGGATGGGCCAGAGCTGGACGCCGAGGCCCGCCATCAGCCCGGCGGCCTGCAAGGCGGGTTCCAGCCGGCCGAGGGCGGCGAACTCGTCCAGGAGCAGCAGCACGGGCGGGGTGTCGGGACGCTGGGGCGTGCGGGCCAGTTCGCCGATGGCTTGGGCGACCAGGAGGCGGAGCCAGCGGGCATAGGCCGTGAGCCGGTCCGGCGGCAGCACCAGGAACACGGTGGCGGCTTCGGCCCGGAGATCCCCGAAGCGGAAATCGGAGCGGCCCATGGTGGCGAGCAGGCGGGGGCTGTCCAGCATGTGGGTGTGGCGCTGGGCGCCTGACAGCACGCCAGCTCGGCAAGGCCGACCGCGAAGCCGCCGGCCGCGTCCCCATCGGCCATCATGGCGTGCAGCAGGGCATCCCACTCGCGCGGCGGCAGGGTGAGCAGGCGGCGCAGCTCCCCGAGGCCGCGGCGATCCGGGGCGCCGCGGCAGGCGAGGTGCATCAGCAGGCCGGCGATGAGGGCGCGGGCTTCGTCGTTCCAGTGGGCTTCGCCCCCCTGTCCGGGCGGGTCGTACA
>CALMAB010000248.1 GCA_937858325.1 uncultured Acetobacteraceae bacterium | reverse complement strand
GGGTGGCGGCGCTGGCCAAGCTGGCGACATGGCGCGACCTGGGCGCGGGCGTCGGGCCGCTGCTGGCCGGGCTGCTGCTACCGGTCCTGCCGGCATCGCTGCTGTACGGCATGGCTGCGGCGCTGGTTGCCGCGTCGGCTTTCAGCGTCGCGGGCCGGCGCTCGTGATGCCGAGCTGTGACCCGCTCGGTTGGGTCGTTGTTGCCAAACCCCTGTCCGGCGAACCAACCCTGACGAACACGGCGCCGAGTTAGCTGATTGCCGGGGTAGGTTTCATCGCTCCAACCTCACGCCCTGCGACATTTCGTACGACGGGGCGCAAGTAGGCGTCCAGGGCCAGTTGCTGCGCCTCGTCCAAGCAGCCGAGCGAGCGCAGCAGGGAGGCCGTGGCCAGTTCCGCCGCGCGTATCGCCCCGTCCTCGATCTTGAGGGCGACGCCGTAGCCGTGGCGGGGGAGCGCCGCCGCGTACACGCCCTCCGCACCAACCTTGAGGCGCACGGCGGCGCCTGCGGCCGCCATGCAGTCCGTGACGGAGCTCCCCGTGCCTTCGACGAAGAACGGTTCCGCCGCCATGGCGTCAAGGATGGCAGTGGCCGCCTTGGCCCGCTCCGGCCCAAGGCCCGCCGTGTCCACCATGCGCGCCATGCCCCGCGCGACCGCCCGCAGCGGCATGGCATAAGTTGGGATGCCGCAGCCGTCACCCACAGGGCGCGGCAACCAGGTCGGCGCCCGTCATCTCCGCAAGTGCGGCGGTCACACGCCGCTGGACCGGATGCTCCGCCCGGACGTAGTCGCTGGTGTCCTCGCCGAGGTGGACCGCGGTGCAAAGGAAGCTGGCGTGTTTGCCGGAGCAGTTGTTGTGCAGCGGCGAAGGAGCCTTACCCTGCCGGACGAGTGCCGCCGCGGCGTCGGCGCCAATCGGCGGATGCGCGCCGCATTCCAGAGCCTCGACGCCGAGGCCAACGGCGGCCAGCCAGGACCGCACAGCGTCCACGTGGGCCGGCTCTCCCCTGTGCGACGCGCACGCGAGCGCAATCTCCCTCTGTGATAAGGACAGCGCGTCTGCCGCGCCACTCTCGACGAGTGGCAGCGCCTGGAGCGGCTTCACCGCCGACCGCGGAAACACCGGCGCCTCGATGCGACCAGCCGAAGCGACCACGCGGCCGGCTGCGTCCACCACCGCGAAAGAACCCCGGTGGCTGCTCTCCACGACGCCTCCGCGCAGCACCTCGACGAGGACCGGCGGCGCGGCGCGCTCATCAACCTTGGTCATGGACAGCCCTGGGGCGCCAGCCGCTGCGCGCGGCCTCCGCAGCGGAGTACGCGGCGTCACGGAAGGGGTCGGTCGCCTCGCACCGGTCGCAGAGCGCCTGCAACGCCGGATGCTCGGATCGGGACACGAACCCGGCCTGCTTCTCCCGCAGGTAGGTGACGGCAATAGCGGCTGTCACGTCCGCTCGGGTGAGGCTCGCACCGTGCAGCCAAGGCGAAGGCCGCAGGGCCTCCAACCGGTCGAGGGCCGACCTGACCTGCCGCTCCGTGCGGGCCACCACGCCCGGGTCCTGCTTGCCGACTTGGCGGCGGGCGAACTCGTAGATCAGTTCGTACAGCTTCTCGCATAGGCCAACCGCGACCGCCTCCACGCGCAGCACACGATGCCGTTCAGGTTCAGCGAGCGGCAGCAGGCAACGCCCTGGCTCAACCAAGCCGTCCAGGTAATCGAGGATGGCCCGGCTGTCGAACAGGTTCTCGCCGTCATCGAGGGTGAGCACCGGCAGCTTACCGAGCGGGTTCAGCGCGAGCACGGCGTCGAAGTCCTTGAACACCGAGAAGGGCCGCCGCCGGAACGGAAAGCTGTACAGGTTGAGGGTCACGGCGACACGCCGGACGAAGGGCGAGTCGTTCTGGCCGACGGGGATCATGGCCGCGCGGTCCTGCCGGGGCTGGTTTCAAGCGACATGGGCCATGTCCCGAAAGCGAAGCCCCAGCACGTCCGCGAACACCTGCTCGCCCGCGGGCGTCATCCGCACCGCACGACTGCCTTCCAGGCGCTTGACCCATCCGGCCTCCAGGCTCCGCGACGTGAGTTGCACGCCGACTGCGCCGGCCAGGTGCGGACGCCGCTCGCTCCAATCCAGGCACCAGCGGCAAGCCGGGCGCCCGCTGCGCCCTGGCTCTGGGACGATGACGCCAAGGCACGCAAGACGGCCTTCCCCTTCCTGCGTAACCCGGAAGCTCTGGTGTTCCTCGACGATGACACTCTCCCCCACCAGGGCGTCTGTAATCGCGACGCCAAGCCTGCCAGCGAAATGGTCGTAGCAGGTGCGGCCATCACGGAGAGAGGCATCCCTTGGGCCAGGTGTCCGCTGTTTCCGCGCCGGCGACGCCACCAGCACGCACAGCGCCTCAAGCGCGTGCGCCACGTTGGGGGACGCAAGGCGATGATAGCGGTGCCGTCCTTGTGGGATCACGGACACCACGCCACCCTCAATGAGCTTGGCGAGGTGGCTGCTCGCAGTTTGGGGCGTTATGCCTGCCGCAGCGGCTAGTTCTCCTGCGGTGCACGCACGCCCGTCCAACAGGATGGACACCATGGTCGCGCGGGCAACGTCGCTTAACAGGGATGCCGCAGCCGCCACTTCGACGGGCGACACGTCAGCGAACGCCTCCGGGCGCGTCATGCGTCGGCCAAGGCCGCAACGCAGTCGATTTCCACGTCAAAGGGGCCAGGGAAGGGCGGCACGGGGATGAGAATGCGCGCTGGCGGGTCGGTTGGGAAATACCTGTTGTACATCGCGTTGACCGCGCTGAAGTGCTCGGCGGACGTGCAGTAAACCTGGCACTTCACCACCTGCTGTAAGGACGATCCAGCGGCTTCGAGGCAGGCTTTCATTTGGTCTAGAACAAGCTCTGTTTGACGCTCAATCGGCAACGCGCGGACTTCGCCCGTCGCGGGGTCGCACGGCGGAAAGCCGGACACGAAGACAAGCCCTCCGACCCGAACGGCGGCACTAATGTTCACGCCCCGCTGCTCCGCATACGTGGACAGGGGTTCGACCCGGATAATCTCTCGGTGCATTGAAAGCTCCTTTGTCCACGCGGGCAGCGCGGCTCCTTCTGCCTCTTATGGACCAACAAGTGCGCGCGATGCTTCGGTTGGTGTCGAAGCAATCGGCTTGTCCGCGGACAGGGCGTCGTGCGCGAACCGTGTCATTCTGTCCGCCAGTCGTCTGACAGAGTGGAGCAGCCTAGTTCTTGCTGTTGACCGTTGTAAGCAGGTGCTTCTAGGCTGACCATATGGATGCCATGCACCTCATCGCCGCGAACCGACGCCGACGCCGCGACGCAGCGGCGGCTCGTGCGGCTGCGTGCAGATCGGCTCTTTCCCTGGTTGCGCCCGCCTCGTCGTAGGCCCCAACCAGCCGGAGCGGCTTCTGGCCCGCGCTCCCGAACCCCCCGCAGCCCCTGGCTCCGGGGGTTTTCTTTTGCCCAGCCCGCAGGAGAACACCGTGCAAGATCGTCCAACGCCCTCCGACCTCGACCCGATGCAGCCCGCGGCGGCCACCGGGCGTGCAGCGGTGCGCCGCGCGGGGCCGACCGACGCCGCCGCCGTCCGCGAGCTGACGCGCGCGGCATACGCCAAGTGGGTCCCAGTGATCGGCCGCGAGCCAAGGCCGATGACCGCGGACTACGATGTGGCCGTGCGGGACCACCTGGTGGACCTGCTGCAGGTGGGCGGCGAGACGGCCGCGCTGATCGAGATGGCGCCCGGCACCGACCACCTGCTGATTGTCAACGTCGCGGTCGCGCCCGCCTTTCAGGGCCAGGGCCACGGCCGCGCCCTGATGGCGCACGCGGAAGAGGTCGCGAGGTCGCTCGGCCTCGGCGAGGTGCGGCTCTACACCAACAGGTGCTTTACTGAGAACCTGCGGCTCTACGGCCGGCTCGGCTACCGGGTGGACCGCGAGGAGGTGCATCCGCAGCTCGGCGTGGCGGTGTACATGAGCAAGCGCCTCCTGACAAACGGCTCCGGCCCGCCCTCCGGTTGCACAGGCTCCGTGCAGCACTCCAAGGCGCCCGGCTGATGCGGGACTGCGCCCCGCCAAGCCGCAGCGCGCCTTGGGTGCCGCCCTCATGGCAGCGGCCATGCTGACTTTCCCGTGCGGCGACGCCATCGCCAAGCACCTCAGCGCCCAGCACGCGCCGCTGTTCCTGGCCTGGGCGCGCTACACAGCCGGCGCGGCGTTCGTCGTCCCGACCCTCCTCCTCGCCAGTCGCGGCGCCCATGTCCCCGGCATCGCGCGCGGGCACGTCCCGATCCAGGCGTTGCGGGCCGCCTTCGCCGTCGGCGCCGTCAGCCTCTATTACCTGGCCATCGCCCGCATCCCGCTCGCCGACGCCCTGGGTGCCTACTTCGTCGCGCCCGTCCTGGCGGCGCTGCTCTCGGCCGTTGTCCTCGGGGAGGCGCTGGGCCCGCAGCGCCTGCTCGCGGTGGGGAGCGGGTTCGCCGGGGCGCTCCTGGTCGCCCGGCCAGGCGTCACGATGGGGGCGGGCATGGCCTACGCCCTCGGCGCCGGCCGCTGCTTCGCCTGCTACATGGTGGCGACGCGGGCGCGGGCGCAGTCCGGCTCGCCCCTCGCCACCCTTGCCTTCCAGTACGGGGCCGGCGGGCTGCTGCTGCTCGTGCCGGCCCTGCTCGATTGGAGCGTCCCGACCGCGGCGACGTGGCTGCTCATCCTGCTCATGGGCCTCGTGTCCGCAATCAGCCACTTGCTGGTGATCGCGGCCTTCCGCCTCGCCGAGGCGTCGTTGCTTGCCCCGCTGGTGTACCTCGAACTGCTCGGCGGCACGCTGCTCGGCCTGCTCGTGTTCGGCCAGCTTCCAGCGCCCATGACGTGGTTCGGCATCGCGCTGATCGTGGTGGGCGGCCTGGTCCTGATCGAGCGCAGGCCGCAGCCGGGCGTAGGTGGACGCCGAGGGGGCATGGAGTAGAATGCGCGCGTGACCACCGCATCCTTCGTCACCGCCGAAGACCTCGCCCGTGACCTCCGCGCCTTCGGCGTGCCGCGAGGCGGCGTGCTGATGGTGCACTCCTCCCTCAGCAGCCTCGGCCGGGTCCTCGGCGGCGCGCCCGCCGTCGTGCGCGCCCTCCGCGCCGCGCTCGGCCCGGACGGCACCCTCGTCATGCCCGCCTTCTCGCCGGAGGTGTCCGACCCCGCGCGCTGGCCGGATTGGAGCCTCTCGGGGGAGGAGCTTGAGCGCGCCCGCGCGCACGTGCCCGCCTTCGACCCGGACACCACGCCGACGACCATGGGCACGATCCCCGAGGCGTTCCGCCGCTGGCCCGGCACCGTCCGCGGCCCGCACCCGCAGGTGTCGGTCTGCGCCCTCGGCCCGCGGGCGGAGGAGGTCGTTGTGCCCCACGCACTCGACTGGGGCCAAGGCGCGGGCTCGCCGTTCGAGCGCCTGACGGCGATGGACGCTTCCCTCCTGCTGCTCGGCGTCGGCTTCAACCGCGCGACGCTGCTGCACTACGCGGAGAGTCTGGTGCCGCACCGGCGCACCAAGACCCGCCACATCCCATCCGGGGAGGGCGCGGCGCGGCGCTGGATCAAAGCGCCCTGCGTCGGCGACGACCTCAACACGCACTTCCCGGCGATCGGCGCCGCCTACCTCGCGGCGGGGCGGGCGCGGACGGGGAAGGTCCGCGGCCGACGCGGTGCTCGCCTCGGCCGCGGACCTGGTCGCCTTCGCGTCGGACCACCTGGCCGGGGTGCTGCCGCGCTCGGCGGCGTTGGGACATCAGCCATGATGCCGGGCACGACCGACGCCACCCCGCCCGATCTGGCAGCGGCCAAGGCCTACTTCGACCGCTTCGTGCAGGCGTTCGGCACCTTTGACGGCGCCAAGGTCGCCGACCTTTTCGCGACGCCCGGCGTCGCGCTGCGCAGCGATGGCGTGCTCGTCGCGCTGACCACGCGCGAGGACGTCGTGCGCTACTACCAGGCCGCGCTGGACAAGTACCGCCGCGACGGCTGCCGGTTCTGCCGCTGGTCGCAGCTCTCGGTGGTCCCCATGGGCCGCCGCAGCCTGCTGGCCGCCGTGACCTGGGATCTTCTGGGGGAGGACGGGACGGTCCTGGTCCACTGGCGGCAATCCTACAACCTGAGCTGCTTCGACAACGACGAGCCAAAGGCGTTCGCCTCCGCCTCGCACGCTGCGTGAGCGGCCCAGCACTCGCAAGCCCCGGGGGAAACGATGACCGCCGCCGACCCTCCACCCGGCTTCACCTGGTCCAAGATGGTGCCGGAACTCCTGGTGTCCGACCTGGATGCGAGCTTGCGCTTCTGGCGTGGCCTGTGCGGCTTCGCCGTGGCCTACGACCGCCCGGAGGATCGCTTCGCCTACCTCGACCGTGCCGGCCGGCAGGTCATGCTGGAGGAGGTCATGGCGCCTGGGCGGCGCTGGGTCACGGCGCCGCTGGAACGGCCGTTCGGACGGGGGATCAACCTCCAGATCACCATGGACGACGTGGCGCCCATCCTGGCCAGCCTGGACGCCGCGGGCTGGCCGTTGTTCCTGGGGCCGGAGGAGGTCTGGTATCGGGCCGGGACCGGCGAAACCGGCGTGCGGCAGTTCCTGGTCCAGGACCCGGATGGCTACCTCATCCGCTTCTCCCAAGGTCTCGGCCTGCGTCCGGCCGTGAAGCCCGGCTTTCCGTAAAGGCGATCACCGGACCGACGTGGTGCAGCAACCGGCACGGGCGAAACCTTGCTGCGTGGCGGCCGCAATCTCTGGTGACACCCAAGCCGCCCAAGTCCTAGCCTGGCTGGCATGGAGCCCATCGTGCCGCAATCCCTCGCCGACCAGTTCCGCCTTCAGGCGCGAAACAACGCATGGTCCAATGCGCGGCTCAGCCGCGCCTGCACCGAGCTCAGTCCAGAAGCGTTCGCGGCGGCCCGGGTCAGCTTCTTCCCGTCGCTGCGCCAGACGCTGCAGCACATCCTCTTCGTTGACCGCCGCTACCTCGCCGATCTGACCGGCCCCGGTCGCGCTACCGTCAATTGGGCCGAACTGCCCGACACGGCGGCGGCACTCGGCGCGGCCCAGCTCGGAACCGACCGGCGGCTGATCGCTTTCTGCGACGCCCTGGACGCGCCGGAACTCACGCGCGTCGTTATGATCGACCGGGGTGACGGCATCGACTACCGGGAGACGGTGTACGCCATCCTCAGCCATGTGTTTGTCCACCAAGTCCACCATCGCGGGCAGGCACATGCCATGCTGGCGGGCACGTCCGTGCCGCCGCCGCAGCTCGACGAGTTCTTCCTCGCACAGGATGCGCCAGCGCGGGACGAGGAACTGCGGCAGCTTGGGATTTCGGTTCCACACGAGAGGGTGGGCTGAGTGGCCGGCACGGACCCGATCGTCACCGTCACCGACGCACCCGGCCCCGAGGTGGGCATCGTTCTTGGGAACTGCCTGGATCAGCATAACCGCGACCACGCCGGCTACTGGGACCAGAGGCCGCTTGCCGTGCTGGTCCGCGACCCGGACACTGGCACCGTCCTTGGCGGGCTGACCGGGCGCACCTCGCTCGGCTTGGCCTTCATCGATTTGGTGTACTTGCCCGCCACACTCCGCAAGCGCGGCTACGGCGCCCGCATCCTGCAAGAAGCCGAAGCTGAAGCGCGCCGCCGCGGCTGCCGTGCCGGCGTGCTCTACACCATCACCTTCCAGGCGCCCGGATTCTACGCCCGCCATGGCTGGGAGGAGTTCGGCCGCGTTGAGTGCGATCCGCCCGGCACCGCCCGGGTGTTCTTCCGCAAGACCTTCACTCTGGCCGACGGCCCGGACAGCTCATGACCCACTGCCTTTCTGCGGTCGGGTGAGACAGTCCGACGACTTCACCAGCAACATTCACTTCGTGGATCAGTTCGCACATAAACGTAATGGCTGGGGCAGCCTGTGTAGTTTTGGGCGTTGCCGCCCCATTCCCGGGTTGAAACCACAATACCCATCCCACGGGGCCAGATGCTTGTGCGCCGCCTCCCCACGGCCGTGGGCAGAGATGCCAAGGCAAGAAACGGGACGGCCCACTTGATTGTTCCTGCCAGGCTGCGCGGCACCCCTCAAT
>CALMAB010000247.1 GCA_937858325.1 uncultured Acetobacteraceae bacterium | reverse complement strand
AGCATGGCCGGGCCGGAGCGCAGCGGGGGCAGCCCGCCGGGCTGCACGAACTCGGCCCAGCCGGCCGGCCGCGGCGCGAAGGAATGGCTCTCGTGCAGGAAGCCGCCGATGGCGATGCGAATGGGCATGCGGTTTCCTGTTCCAGCGGAGACAGCGACCCTGCCCGCACGGGTGGACCAAGGCAACAGCCCGGCGTGGCTCGCGATTTCCAGGCTGACCACGCGCCCGCGTTGACAAAAACCACTTGATCGGCGCGATGCCGTGCGGATGGGCACGGTCCACGGCACCCTCGTGGCGGTCAGGGCTCATGGCCGGGCTGGCCGCGTCGCGAGCTTGTCAGCATCAAGCCCCGCCAGCACCGCATCCGGCACCCATTCCCGGCACGCCTGCACATGCATGGCAGCCAGCGCGTCAACGTCCTTCAGTGCGGCGACTCGGTGAGCAATAGGAGCCAGCGGGCGTTCGTAGAGCGTCATTCCGGCCAGCAAACATGCGCGTGCACACCGCAGCAGGGCGGAGCTGCTACGCCTGGCTGGTCGCAGCAAGTTCTTCCCCGCTAACCTTGCGGCAGACCGCGAGGAGTGATGCCGCAATGAACCATCCTGCCGATGTGAGCCTGCTCGCGGCCTCTCCGTGGTGGCGGTCCGATCCCGGGACCAGCCTGGTGATCCGGGGCGGAAGCCGACTCGTCGGCACCTACCCGATCAGCGGCGCCAAGAACGCTGTCTTGCCGCTGATGGTTTCGGCCCTGCTCACCCCTCATCTGGTGACCTTGCACAACGTGCCGGCGAGCCTGGACGTCGCCGTGTTGTCGAACCTGCTGCAGCGGCTTGGCGTGGGCCTGAACTGGTCCAGCAACGGCCGCACCGGCCTTTCGCTGACGCTGTGCGCCGACCAGGTGCATCCGGCGCGCATCGACCGGGATCTGGTAGGCCGGATGCGCGCCTCCGTCCTGCTGCTGGGCGCGGTCCTGGCCCGCTGCGGGGAAGCCTGCCTGCCCATGCCGGGTGGGGACGCGATCGGGCTGCGCGGCATCGACTTCCATGTTGCAGGGCTGCGCGCCATGGGTGCCGAGGTCGATATCACGGGCGGCGTCATCCACGCCAAGGCACCGCGCGGCCTGCGCGGCGCGGAGGTCGCGTTGCCGCTCCCATCGGTGGGTGCGACGGAGAACCTGTTGCTGGCTGCCGTGCTGGCGAGTGGAAGGACCGTCATCCGCAATGCGGCGCGCGAGCCCGAGATTGCTGACCTGGTGCACTGCCTGGCCGCGATGGGGGCGCAGATCGAGGGGGTGAACAGCGACGTGCTCAGCATTGCGGGTGGCCGTCCGCTCATCGGTGCCGTGCATACGGTGCTGCCGGATCGCATTGAACTCGGCACGGTCGCGTGCGCCGTGGCCGTGACGGGTGGCGAGGTGATGCTGCAACGCGCCCGTGCCGACCTGCTTGGGGCGGCGGGACCGGCGCTGGCAGCGGCAGGCGTGGTGCTGGAGAACGTCGATGGCGGGCTGCTGGCCCGCCGGTCGTCCGCCGGCATCACCGGGATTGATCTGCACACCCGTCCCTACCCAGGGTTTGCCACCGACCTGCAGTCCCCGGTCATGGCAATGCTTGCGACGGCAAAAGGCGCGAGCGCCGTCACCGAGACGATCTTCGAGCAACGCTTCCGGCATGTGGACGAACTGAGGAAGATGGGCGCCAACATCACCGTCCACGGCCGGACGGCATGGGTGCGCGGCGTGGAGCGCCTGACCGCTGCCCGAGTGACGGCGACGGACGTGCGGGCGGCGGCGGCACTTGTTCTGGCGGGCCTCGGCGCCAAAGGGGACACCATTCTTGATGGGCTGGACCACCTGGACCGCGGCTACGACCGGATGGCCGACAAGCTGGTGGCGTGCGGGGCGGTCATCACACGATCATCGGCGTGACGCAAAGGCCCGTTCGGGATCGGCCCCGGACAGCCTGCTCGTCTGGCAGCGGTTTGACGGGCAGACATCCTGTGCGGCAACGTCCACATTCCAGCATCGCTTCAGGGTTCCAGTCAGCATGATGCGTGGATGCAAGCTTTTGGGGCGAGCAGTTGCAGCGTCCGGGATCGCCCTGACTGGGGCCACCGCGACTGCCGGTGCGGAACAGGGCAGCCTGATCCCCAACACGGCAATCGCCGGTCCCGCCCTGAGCTTCGATTGGCCTGCGGTCGAAGTCGGGATCGGCTCCTACGAGGAAGGGCCGACAGGGCTTACCGTCATCCGGTTCCCGAAGCGGGCGACGTTGGTGGTGGACTCGCGCGGCGGGGCGCCCGGGACGGTGAACACCGACGCGCTGCGGCTGGGCTGGAGCCGGCCCTTCGCCGATGCGGTCGTCTTCTCGGGCGGCTCGTCCTACGGTGAGGAGGCGATCACCGCGGTCGCGACAGGGTTGAAGGACACAGGCGTCCGATCCGGCGACTGGCGCAACATCGGCTTCACGGCGGGGGCCATCATCTACGACTTCGGCAGCCGCCGGCTGAACGAGGTCTATCCGGACAAGCGGCTGGCCCAAGCCGCCCTTCAGGCGGCGCGGCCAGGCGTGTTCCCGCTCGGCGCCCAGGGTGCCGGGCGCATGGCGATGCAAGGCAGCTTCTTCGGCTGTGACGCCCACTCCGGGCAAGGCGGCGCGTTTCGGCAAATCGGTTCAGTCAAAATCGCGGCCTTCGTGGTCGTGAACGCCTCTGGGGCCGTGACCGACCGGGACGGCCGGCTGGTGAGCTGCAACAAGCCGGCGTCCTGGGGCGGCCTGACCAAGACGTCGGAGCTGCTGCAGCACCTGCCTGCAAGCCTGGAAGCGGATTGGATCGCTCATTCGGCTCATGCCGAGCAGGAGGTGCCGGCGACGAGGAACACCACGGTCAGCCTGATCGTCACCAGCCAAAAGCTCGACGCGGCCCTGCTCCAGCGCATGGCGATCCAGGTCCACACGTCCATGGCGCGCGCCATCCAGCCGTTTTCGACGGCGTCGGACGGCGATACCCTGTATGTCGCTTCCACGCAGGAGGTAGACAGCAAGGACCTCAGCTTCGACGTGCTGACCACTCTTGGGGGCGAGGTCATGTGGGATGCCGTGCTGGCGAGCGTGCCCGGCGAGGGCGCGTTCGTCCCGCCGGCCACTTTCCCGAACGTGAGCGCCGACGCGCTTGCCGCCTATGCGGGAACCTACGAGTTCGCCGCCGCGCCCGCGCAGGCGATCGGGCCGATCAGCGGGCTCGGCCTGGAGGTCCGCCTTGAGAACGGGCTGCCCACGGTCGTGCCCGTGGCTGGAGGACCGGCGGCGGCGGCCGGGGTGCTGGCCGGCGACGTCGTGACCGAACTCGACGGCGCGCCGTTGCAGGGCCTGACGCTGGGCCAGGTGCTCGACAGGATGCGCGGCCCAACCGGCAGCCGGGCGGAGCTGGAAGTCAGCCGCAAGGACCAGGGCGAGCTTGCCCGCATCACGGTCGTCCGTGGGCCGGTGCGGCTCCGGTCGCTGCTCAGGGTTCAGGTCCAGGACGGCGGCCTCACGGTCGAGGCAATCGGTGGGCAACGGGTCTATGAGTTCCAGAACGCCAAGCCGACCGCCGTCGCTCCATTGTCGGATGCGGAATTCTTCGTGGAGGGCCGCTATCACACGCGTATTGCGTTCAGCAAGGACGCGGCCGGCAGGGTGTCCGGTGCGGTCGTGAACCCGGGACGGTGGGAGCAGAAAGGGGCGAAGGTCGGCTAGGTGGGAGCGTTCCTGAGAGGATAACCGGCCAGAACGGCACGGATCGGCTCACGCTCCTGCCAGAACACTCCGACGCTCGTGGCGGGCAAAAGCGTGTGCGATCAGAACGTCCACGAGTTCATTCTGAGCCAGGCCGTCCGCCTCCCACATCTTCGGATACAAGCTGATCGCGGTGAAGCCGGGCATGGTGTTCACTTCGTTGACGAACAGGGCATTGTCCCGCTGCGGATCGACGAAGAAATCGA
Organism: uncultured Acetobacteraceae bacterium; assembly: GCA_937858325.1. Lineage (GTDB taxonomy): Bacteria > Pseudomonadota > Alphaproteobacteria > Acetobacterales > Acetobacteraceae > CAHJXG01. The sequence goes on along the minus strand of CALMAB010000247.1, from coordinate 2,525 downwards.
CCCGCGCCAGCCCTTCGCAGCCCAACACCTGGAACGACTTGACCGCAAGCTCCCGCACATGCCGGGCCTGCGCCGGGGAAAGGTCAGCGGGTATGCGGATTGTGGCGCCATGGGGATCCAAGTACTTCGCCTCGTAGGTGTAGAAGCCGTGGGCACCGGCAGGCATGATTTCCCCAGGAGGCGAAACGCGGACCTCACCCGATGCGTGCTCCAAAACCGCGCACTCGATCTCCCGCGCTCCTGCGATGCCCTGCTCCACCAGAACCTTTCTGTCATGGTGGAAAGCTTGGCTGCAGGCTTCGTCGAACTTCTCGGCCGATCCCGCCCGGGACACGCCGACGGATGAGCCCATGTTGGCCGGTTTGACGAACAGGTCCGACGATCCAAGCCTGGCGACCGCGCCCTCGTAATCCAGGCGGTCGCGGGCTGTCATCGCAAGGAAGGGAACAACAGGAAGCCCGGCCTCGCGCAGCAGGCGTTTGCATAGATCCTTGTCCATGCTGGCGGCGGAGCCTGCGACAGACGAGCCGACATAGGGCACCCCCACCAGCTCAAGAAGGCCCTGAACAGTGCCATCTTCGCCATTCGGGCCGTGCAGGACCGGGAACACCAGATCGAGACGCAAGGGCGGGCCGCCACGGGGCGACGTGCCGTCCAGGCGGACCACATCGCCGGCACCACCAGGGACAAAGGCGATCTGGGTCGCCCCGTCCGGGATCTCCAGGGATGGAGTACCCGTTTCGGGTTGGCTGTTGCCTTCACAAAGCAGCCAGCGCCCGTCACAGCCGATCCCGATCGGGATGACCTCGTAGCGGCTCTGATCGAGCGCATGCAAGATGTTGGCGGCTGAGAGCCTGGAAACGTCATGCTCCGCAGAGCGGCCGCCGAACAGGAGTCCCACCTTCCTTCGAGACTCCGCCATTCCCTGTTCTCCATCTTACGGCGGCAGCGTCGTTCGGATCACGGCGAAGGTCAACGAAAACAGCCTCGATTGTTCCGCTTCGTGGAGTGGCTGGATACCGCTGGCGGGTTCGCCCGACCTGGCGCGACGTGCACTGGAAAGCTGAGAGGACCCGTTCTCGACGTCGATGAAAAAGGGGCCACGATACCAGCAGTGCCGTGAACAAACGGCCAGCCAATCGCGACGCCTACAAGTGCTTGAGAAAAAAATGCCGGGTGTTACCTGCCGGGTAGTCCGGAATGGAGCCGAACGGCTCGTAGCCCTGCTTGCTGTAGAAGCGCGCGGCTGCGGCGCTGAACGTATCCAGCCAAGCTCCCCGGCATCCCCGCTGCCTCGCTTCCACCTCGGCGCTTTCCAGGAGCCGTGTTCCCAGCCCCTGCGACCGCAGGGCCTCCGGGATGAACAGAAGTTCGACAAAGAGCCATTGGAATGATGTGCGGCCCCACAGCCCGCCGATTACCTCTGATTCGCTGTCGGAGCGGATGAGGATCGCGAGGGGGTGGCGGTCATGACTCCCAAGGAGTGCCACGTTGTAGGCCAACAAAGGATCTGCGATTGCAGCCCAGGCGGATGGATCGGGGGCGTCCGTAATCTCAAGTTTATGCACCATCTACGCGGTCCCTCCCGCAAACCCAGCGTGGAAACAAACGGAGTACGAGCAGCTCACGGAGTGGCTGTCTCGCACGAGCGATCAACGCGCTCATGGGTCACGCAAGCAGCAGCAGGACCGCTGCCGCTACAAGAATGCAAAATGTGCTGGCGCCGAACAGCCACGCCCGGCGATACACCGCGCCTTCCAGCTCCGGCTTCCCCACAAGCGCACAGCCCATGGCGACGCGCACTGGCGAGAGCATCGTCAGGGCAGCCGCGGCCGTGTTTTGGATCGCAGCCACCCAACCCACGCTCAGGTGCGCCTCGGAGGCGAGCGTCACCTGCGACGACATCAGCAGGCCGTTCGTGGCGTTGCTGCTGCTGGTGAAGAACCCGAACAAGCCCGCCATGACCGGGGTGACGAGGACAGCGGGGTTTCCCAGCGCGGAGCGGATGCCACCGGCGAGCGCGGCGGCTACGCCCGACTCCGCCAGGATCTGGGCCATGACGAGGTAGAAGAGGATGGTCGCGCACGGACGGTAACCCCGGGCCCATGCGCGCTTCGCACCCTGGCTCACGAGGCGCGGCTTCCCGAGGGCGACGGCCGTGGCGATGCCGACCACGACCAGCCACGTGCTCGGGTGCAGCAGGGGCAGCCACGCCGCCCCGCGCGCGAACGGACGAACAGCAACGGCACCCGCCAGGAAGCGGTTGAGAGGCGCCAGTGCCCGCGAGGCAGCCAGGCCTGCGATGAGGACGGCGTACGGGAGCCCGACCCGCACGGCCCCGTGCCAATCCGCCGCACTTGGCCGGTCGAGCACGAAGCGCACCGCGATCAGCGGCCCGAGCGCGGCCAGCGCGGCCACCTCCGGGCCGAACTCGACGTTCGCCGCGACCAGGAGAGCAGCGGCGACTCCTAGCCACGTTACCTCCCCAACCAGCTCCCGATAGGATGCCGACACGCCCGCGTCCC
>CALMAB010000246.1 GCA_937858325.1 uncultured Acetobacteraceae bacterium | reverse complement strand
GCCAGGAAGTGCTCGCGGAACTGCTCGGCCGGGCCGTGCGGCGCGATAACGGGGGCGGCGACGGCGACGACGATCAGCGCGGCCATTACTGCCAGCCCGGCCACCGCGCCCGGGTTCTCCAGCAGGCGGCGGAACAGCCCGGCGCGCGGCGGGGCGGCGGGCGCAAGAGCCGGGGTGTCCGGCACTGCCAGCAGCGCCGCAGGCTCGGGCGCGGCGCTCAATGCCGCAGCCTTGGGTTCAGCACGCCATACAGCACATCGACGCCCAGGTTCACCAGCATGACCAGCACGGCGATCAGCAGGGTGCCGCCCTGCAGCACGTTGTAGTCGCGGCGCTGCACGCTCTCGACCAGCCAATGGCCGACGCCGGGCCAGGCGAACACCGTCTCGGTCAGGATCGCGCCGCCCAGCAGCGCGCCCACCTGCAGGCCGAGCACGGTGACGACAGGGATCAGCGCATTGCGCAGCGCGTGTACCACGACGACGCGGCCCGGCGCCAAGCCCTTCGCCCGCGCGGTCCGCACGTAGTCCTCGCCCAGCACCTCCAGCATGGCCGACCGGGTCATGCGGGCGATGGTGGCGAGCGGGATGGTGCCCAGCACGATGGCCGGCAGGATCAGGTGGCGCAAAGCGGAGCGGAACGCCCCGGCGTCGTCGCTCCACCAGGAATCGACCAGCAGGAAGCCGGACCACGGCTCGACGTAGTAAAGGTCGTCGATGCGGCCCGACACCGGCGTCCAGCCGAGGGCGACCGAGAAGATCAGCACCGCCATCAGCCCCCACCAGAAGATCGGCATGGACGCCCCGGTGACGGACAGCCCGATCAGCCCGTAGTCCAGCGCCGACCCGCGCCGCACCGCCGCCATGACGCCGAGCGGCAGTCCGAGCACGACCGCGAACAGCAGGGCGCAGGCGGCGAGTTCGAGCGTCGCGGGGAAAAACGTCTTGAACTCGGTCCACACGCTTTCCTGCGTCACGACGGATCGGCCGAGGTTTCCGTGCAGGAGCTGTCCCTGGTAGTCGATGAACTGCTTCCACAGCGGCTGGTCGAGGCCAAGCTCGTGGCGGAAGTAGGCGAGGCGCTCCGGGGAGATGCCGCGCTCGCCGACGCGGACCTCCACGGGGTCGCCGGGGATGGAGTGGATCAGCAGGAAGCCGAGCAGCGTGACACCGACGAAAGTCGGGATGATCAGCGCCAGCCGCCGGGCCAGAAGGCGGAACACGGTGCCGGAAGGCTACTGGATATCGACCTGGGCGAAGTCGTGGGTGCCCAACGGGCTCATGATGTAGCCCGAAACCTCCTTGCGCATCGGCTGGAAGGCGACGGAGTGCGCGATCAGGAAGAACGGCGCTTCCTCGCGCATGACCACCTGGGCCTGCTCATACAGCTTGGCGCGCTCGGCCTGGTCAGGACGGGTCGCGGCCTTGTTCACCAGATCGTCGAACTCCTTGTTGCACCATTTGGACACGCTGCCGCCGCCGGGCCGCGCGGCGGCGCAGCCGGCGAGGGGCACGAAGAAGTTGTCGGGATCGCCGTTGTCGCCGGTCCAGCCGAACAGCGCCGTCAGGTGCTCGCCGGCCTGGATGCGCTTGCGGTACTCGCCCCATTCATAGCTGACGACCCGCGCCTTGACGCCGATCTTCGCGAGGTCGGACTGCATCAGCTCGGCGATGCGCCGGGCATCGGGGTTATAGGGCCGCTGCACCGGCATGGCCCACAGGTCGGTCTCGAACCCTTCAGGGAAGCCGGCCTCGGCCAGCAGCTTCTTGGCGGCGTTGGGGTCGAACGGCCAAGGCTGCACGGCGTCGTTGTACGACCACAAGGTCGGCGGGATCAGGTTCTTGGCCTGCTGCCCGGCGCCGAGATAGACCGCGTCGATGATCGCCTTGCGGTCGATCGCCATGTTCAGCGCCTGCCTTACCCGCTTGTCGTCAAACGGCTTCTTCTGGTTGTTGAAGGCGAGGTAGCCGATGTTGAGGCCCGGCTGGTCCATCAGCTTCAAGGACGCATCGGACCGGATGCCCGGCAGGTCCGCCGGCGCCGGATAGGCCGAAACCTGGCACTCATTGGCCCGCAGCTTCGCAAGCCGCACCGCCGGGTCCTTGTTGATGGAGTACACCAGCGCGTCGAGCTTCGCCTTCGGCCCCCAGAACCCGTCGAACCGGCGGAAGCGGATCGTGGCGTCGCGCTGGTAGGCGACGAAGCTGAACGGGCCGGTGCCGATGGGCACCTGGTCGATCTGCTCGGGCTTGCCGGCCTTGAGCAGCATGTCGGCGTACTCGGCGGACTGGATGGCCGTGAAATCCATCGCGAGGTCCGGCAGAAAGGGCGCCGCAGGCTCGGTCAGGGTGAAGCGGACGGTGAGGGGGTCCACCTTCTCAAGCTTCGCGATCAGCTTGGCGAAACCCATGTCGCCGTAATAGTCGTAGGAGCCGCCGGAGACCTTGTGGAACGGGCTGTCCTCCTGGCCCATGCGGTTGAAGGTGAACAGCACGTCGTCGGCGTTGAAGTCGCGCGTCGGCTTGAACTGGGCGTTGCTGTGCCACTTCACGCCCGGGCGCAGGTGCAGGGTGTAGGTCTTGCCGTCTGGCGACACGTCCCAGCGTTCGGCCAGGCCCGGCTCGATGCTGGTGGTGCCAAGCTTGAACTCGATCAGCCGGCCGTAAACGGGGCGGTTCGCGTCGAACGTGGTCCCCGTGGTGTTCAGCATCGGGCTGAAGTTCTCCGGCGAGCCTTCGGAGCAGTAAACCAGGGTCTTGGATTCGGCGGAGGCAGCCCACAGCAACGCGGCGCCGGCCAGCAGAAGTGTACGGAGTCGCATGGGCCGGTCCTTGCAAAATGGGTGATTGCTGCCCCGCAGCATCCAGCGCGCGGCGGCCCCGGTCAACGCCAGATATACGGGAAGCGTTGCCATGCCAGGATGGCTCGCTTTATCGTCACCGGAGTCCCGGATGCCACGGGCCGGAGGAAGCATGACCCACCTCGCCCGACACCCTTGCGCCGCCCATCCGCGGTTGTCGCCTGTCACCCGGTTTCGTGCGGTGCCAAGCGGCGGTTAGGCGTTTGGCCATCCCCGACCCGTCGCGCCCGCTGTCCGTGTGATCGCTGCGGCAAGCTGGGCCGGCTGCGCGGCTGGCCTGGTCCTCGCGGTGCTGGCCCTCGCCGGCGGTTGGACCGATCCCGTCGCCGTGCCGGTCGGGCCGACCGGCGGCCTGCACTGGGGTTGCGACGCGCTGTCGGCCTTGTTTGCGTTGGTGCTGTGCGCCGTGGGCGCTGCGGCGGCGCTGGACGGCGGACCGCCGCGGCTGCCCGTCGCGATCTGGGCCATGGTCCTGACGCCGTTCGCGGCGGATGGGTTCACCCTGGTGCTGTGCTTCGGCCTCGCCGCGGTGGCGAGCCGGGGGACGGACCCGGCGACCCGGCCGGGTATCGAGCAGGCAGCGTGCGGCGTCCTGTCCCTGGTGGTCATCGTGGCGCTGCTGACGCCGCCGGGCGCGCCGCCGGACCTACGCTTCACCGCGATGCGTACCGTGTCGCCGGAGGGTGCTCAGGCGGTGGCCATCCTGCTGCTGGCCTTGCTGGGTGCCGCGTCGCAACTGGTCTGGCCCGTCCGGGTCGCCCTGCAAGCAGAACCGGTCGCTACGCCGCTGTCCGGCGGCATGGCGGCGGCTTCGCTTTACGTGCTCGTCCGCGTGCTGCTCGACCTTTGCGGCCCTGCGGCGCCCGGTTGGTGGGGCGCGCCCTTGCTGGTGCTGGGCACCGGGGCGGCGGTGCTGGGCGGCTTGCGGGCGAACGCCGAGGACGACCTGCTGGCCATCCTGGACGCGAGCCGGATGGGCGCAGCGGGGC
>CALMAB010000245.1:4943-5221 GCA_937858325.1 uncultured Acetobacteraceae bacterium | reverse complement strand
GTTTCATGGCGTTCCCTTATCAGGTCCAGTACAGGATTCGCGCGGTCGGCAGCTTGGCCGCGATCTCGGCCTCGAAGAAGCGGCGCAGCGTCTTCATCAGGTCGGCGCCGTACACATGCTTGATCGAGCCGAACTTGGTGCGCTTCTCCGCCCGCCGCTCCGGGTCCATCTCCAGCTCGGAGCCGGGATACCAGCTGTCCAGCACCGCCTTCGACCCGGGCGTGAAGCGATGCGTGATCAGCTCCACCGTCAGATCCAGCCCGGGCACGTCGTTCAGC
>CALMAB010000245.1:0-4933 GCA_937858325.1 uncultured Acetobacteraceae bacterium | reverse complement strand
CGCCGCCGCGGCGTCGGCGATCAGCTGGGCGTACGCCGCCTCCCAGCCGTCGGCGGCGATAATGGGCGCGACCGTCAGCCCGACGGGATAGCCGGCCTCAGCCATCCGCCGCAGCGCCTGCAGCCTGAGCGCCACCGGGCTGGTCCCGCCCTCGAATCGGGCGAAGCGGGGCGGGTTGACCGACGCGCGCATCCGCGTGCGGCGGTGGTGCGGCAGGGAGAGCAGCGGCTCGACGCTGGCGAACTTGCTGGTGAAGCGCAGCTGTGCGTCCGCCCCCCACGCGCCCATGTAGCCGATCAGCGTCGCCAGACTGCCGGTCAGGTGCTCGATCGCGAGCGGATCGGTGTAGCACGACGCTTCATAGGTCGTGCCCTCGTGCGCGCGCGCCTTTGACCGCGAGGTTATGCGGCCTTGGCCCAGATGCCGCGGCAGCTCGTCCAGGATCTCGGGCAGGTTCGCATAGACGCGCGTGATCGGCGGGCCCTTGAGCGAGCCGGCGAGGTAGCAATAGCTGCAATGCGCCGGGCATCCTTCGGCCAGGTCGACGCGCCAGTCGGCGGACGGCGCGATCGGCTGCAGCTTGCGCTTGGACGGCGAGGCGACGATCAGCGCCAGCGTGCGCTTTGCCTCCGCATATTGCCGGCGCGGGTCGTCGGGAAGGTCGAGCGCGACGCGATCGGACGGCAGCTCGACCACTTCGACCCCAAGCTGCGCGGCTCTCTCCACCATGGCGCGGCCGTGATCCCAGCCGAGCGCGGATTTCGTCGCGAGCAGGCGCTTGGGAAGCCACGCGCGCGCGGGAACGGAGATGTCTGGAGCGGTGGCCACGGTTATCGAACGCGCGTGCCCTCGTCCGGGTGCCTGTCCGCCATGCCAGGCCCGTAACCTACGTCACCTCGGCCGTGAGCCCGTTCCGGACTCAAGTCGGCATGACGACCTACGGCGCACGTTTCACGTTTACGATCACCACCGGCTGCGCGATCTGCTCGCCCTTGAAGTAGCCGCCGGCCGCAACCGGCGCGTCCAGGATGCGGTGCACCACGTCCATCCCTTCCACCACATGCCCGAACGCGGCGTAGCCCAGCTTGTCGCCCGGCTTGCTCGGGTCCGCATCAAGCGACGGGCGCTGGTCGCCGACGCTGATGGTGAAGTCGCCCGCGCCGGTGCCGGGCGCCAGCCGCGCGAGCGAGATCGCGCCATCGGTGTGGTGGACGCCGGTCGCCGTGGTCGGCTCATGCCTGACCGGCGGCAGCACGCGGCCCGGCTTGTTCTGCACCCCGAACTGGATGAAGCCGAAATTGGGCTGCACCCTCACCGTCCGGTAGAAGGTGACGCCGTCCAGCCGACGCCCATCGAGATAGCGCAGGAAGTTGGCCGTCGTGACCGGCGCGCGGCCCTTCTCCAGCTGCAGCACGATCCGGCCGAGCGATGTGGTCAGCGCCACGCGAACGGTGGCAGGAGCAGGGGTGGCGACCGGGACCGATGAAGGAGAGGCTGACGGGGTCGGTGTCGCGGCTGGCGCGGTTTGGGTCGGCACGGCGGCCTGGAGCAGCGCGAGGGCGAGTCGGATCATTCTGTCGGTTTAGCAGAAAGCCGGTCCGTTCCTGAGCCCTTCATCACCCCGACACAGGTTCAGCCCTAGCTGTTTGGTCCCGGGCTTTGATGGTGCATCATTCACGAGCGAGTGGAAGGATGCGCTATGGGCCAGGTACTCCACGGGAGCGCCACGACGACTGAGGCGGTCCGTCGAGCGATACAGCATAGTCAAGAGAGCTTGAGAGCTCTGGCGAGGCGGCACGGGGTCAACCAGAAGACCGTCGCCAAGTGGAAGCGGCGGACCTCGACGGCGGACCTGCCGACCGGCCCGAGGGAGGCACGGTCGACGGTGCTCACGGTGGAGCAGGAAGCGATCATCGTCGCCTTCCGCCGCCACACGCTGCTACCGCTGGACGACTGCCTTGACGCCCTACAGGCGACGATCCCGGATCTTACCCGCTCATCGCTCCACCGCTGCCTGCAGCGGCATGGCATATCCCGCCTGCCGGAGGTTGAAGGCGAGAAGACCGCGAAGCGGAAGTTCAAGGCCTACCCGCTCGGCTTCTTCCACATCGACCTCGCCGAGGTGCGAACGGAAGAGGGCAAGCTCCACCTCTTCGTGGCGATCGACCGCACAACCAAGTTCGCGTTCGTCGAACTGCACGAGAAGGCCACCACCAGGGTCTCAGGCGACTCCCTCCGGCACCTGATCAAGGCCGTGCCTTACAAGGTGCATACGGTCCTGACCGACAACGGCATCCACTTCACCACGCCCGGTGCCGGCGGATCGGCCGTGCCCGACATCAAACCAGCCATCGCCAACGGCGAACGCTTCTGGGCGCACGCCTTCGAATCCGCTTGCGCGCAGAACGACATCGACCATCGTCTCACCAAGCCACGCCATCCCTGGACCAACGGCCAGGTCGAGCGAATGAACCGCACCATCAAGGACGCGACCGTCAAGCGCTACCACTACGGCAGCCACGACCAACTCCGGCAGCACCTCGGCGACTTCATCGCCGCCTACAACTTCGGCCGCAGGCTCAAGACCCTCAAGGGGCTCACACCCTACGAAGCCATCTGCAAAGCATGGCAGAAAGAACCTGCCCGCTTTACATCAGACCCGCACCATCAATCACCGGGACCAAACATCTAGGGTGAGTCCTTTCGTGATTGAATCGTTGTGGGATTCTCAAACCGGCTGAGGTGTGATTCAAGCTGCTGGCTGGGTTGGAGGGCAGCAGCAATGGCGAGACCGTATTCGAATGATCTGCGGGAGCGTGTAGCAGCGTCGGTGGCGGGCGGGCGGTCATGCCGCGAGACGGCGCGGTTGTTCGGGGTGAGCGTGGCGAGCGCGGTAAAGTGGTCGCAGCGCCAGCGGGTGACCGGCAGCGCGGCGGCCAAGCCGATGGGTAGCAGGCGTCGGCCGGTGCTGGAAGGCGAGCGGGAATGGCTGCTGGGGCGGCTCGCCGACGAGCCTCACCTGACGGTTCGGGCGCTGGCGGCCGAGCTGGCGGCGCGCGGCGTCGCCGTCAGCCCCAACACGGTGTGGGTGCTGCTGCGCCGGGCCGGGCACCGCTTCAAAAAAAACGCTGTTCGCCACCGAGCAGGACCGGCCCGCGATCGCCAGGCGGCGCGTGCAGTGGCGCAAGTACCAAGGTCGGCTTGATCCGCGGCGGCTGGTGTTCGTCGATGAGACCTGGGCATCGACCAACATGGCCCCGATCCGCGGCTGGGGTCCGCGCGGCAAGAAGCTCATCGGCAAGGCGCCGCACGGCCATTGGCGCACCATGACCTTCATCGCCGCGCTCCGTTGCGACCGGATCGACGCCCCTTACGTGCTCGATACGCCGATCAACGGGCAACTCTTCACCGCTTGGGTCGAGCAGTGCCTCGCGCCTACGCTCAGCCCCGGCGACATCGTCATCCTCGACAATCTCAGCAGCCATAAGCGGCCCGCCGTTCGCCAGGCAATCCGCAGCGCCGGAGCCAGGCTCCTCTTCCTGCCGCCCTACTCGCCCGACCTCAACCCGATCGAGCAGGTGTTCGCCAAGCTCAAGCTGCTGCTCCAAAAGGCCGGCGAGCGAACCGTCGAGGCCACCTGGCGCCGCATCGGAACCCTTCTCGATGCCTTTCCACCACACGAATGCGCCAACTACCTCCGCAACAGCGGTTACGCTTCCATGTGAACAGGACTGAGTCTAGTTGTAGCCGCTCGCACTCCTACGGCCTCCCGCTCGCAAACATCGCCGTTTCCTGCTCGTATTGAGCGATAACGAGCGAACGCGGGTGCTCGCGCTATCAGACAACGGGCTCGCACTCATGCGCCCCTGCTCGCAATCGGCCTTCCCGTGCTCACATTGCGTGATCCAGGCCGACACAGGGTATCTCACACCGGCACGCCCGCTTGCCGGAGCTGCTCGGTCAGTTCGCGGCCGCGGTCGGGGTCAATCGAGCCCGTCAGGAACGCGCGCACCTCGGACGGCTTGGCGTTGAACTGCTGCGCAATGGCGGTCGTGTCGTAGCCGTTCCTGGTAAGGGTCGGCTCGAGGTCGTCGATCGCCCGGCTGAGCACCTGCTCGATGATGTCGGCCGTGACGGGCTTGGCGTCAACGCGGAACGCCTGCTCGAAGGCGAGCGTCAGGTGCATTTCGATCTGGAGCGGCGTGCGAAGCCGCTCGGCCAGGAGATCGACGGCATCCTCGTCCATGAGATCGGCGACCTTGACGCCCTCGGCCGCGCACGCGCCGAGCAGCCAGGCGACATAGTCGCGGCGCTGCTCGGCACCGATGCCCTCATAGTCGAAGATGGTGGTGCGATAGCCTATTTCCTCCATCTGCGGACGCCTGAGGTCGTTCCGGAGACGGGGATGGCCGACCAGCAACACGGAGAGGAGCACGCCGGCATCGGCCACGACCTCCATGAGCCGCTTCAGGCCGGTCAGCGTCTTGTGATGGAGATCGTGGGCCTCGTCGACCACAAGCACGACGGGGCGTCGCCCCTTCTTCATCAGGTCGCGAAGATCGCGCTCGCGCCGCTCGGCCTGTTTCGGGATCTTCACCTGGGCGCGGTCGCCGGGCGAGAGGTCGTAGAACATGGCCTCGATCAGCGATGTGAGCGACGTGCGACGCTTGTCGACCGCGAGCGATTTGGTGAGCGTGACCTTGCCGGCCCGGGTGAGCTCGTCCTCGATGCGGCGCAGCAGGTGCGTCTTGCCCGAGCCGACCAAGCCGGAGACGACCACCAGCCGCCCGGTCTGGACGGCAGCGCACACCTCGCGCACGATCATCGACTGGTGCTCGGTCAGGAAGTTGCCTGCTCCCTGAAATGGGCGGGCGAGCCCGAAGCTTTGTTGCACCTCAGCTAGCATCAGCTGGTCCCCCGCCTGGTCTGGAGC
>CALMAB010000244.1 GCA_937858325.1 uncultured Acetobacteraceae bacterium | reverse complement strand
GCTTTGGCATCCATGACGGGTCGGGCGGCTTTGCGGCGCATCCGCCGCAAGACCGCCCCGGCGGAGGGTCACGCCGCCGCGGTGTCGGAAAGCGGGCGGTTGCGCGCGTCGCGCATCGGAACGCATGCCGGAGGCGGGCATCGACGACGGATTGCTGTTCCGCGCCGTCGGGTGTGGTGGCCGGCTAATAGGGCGCGTGCCCTGCGGCTGCACAGTGGCCCGCTTGGCCGCCCGCGGCGCGGGCCAGGGCCACCGTGTTCCGCATCCAGGACGTGTCGCGCTGCCGCTGCTGGAGGTGCTCGCCGGCTACGTCCGCGTTGAACAGGCGTTCCGAAACCACGCGGGGGAGGGACCCTCTGACCCGCCGCGCGGGCCGTCAACGCGCTGCTGACCCGACTGTGCGTCGCATCTGCCATCGCCACGACCCGGCACACGCTCGATTCAAACGAACCCGCCGAGCCGTGAACCGAGCGCAGGAAAATGCGACGGTACGTCGTTAGTATCGAATGAACTAGCGCCATTTCTTTTCTGTCGACATTGGACATTCCTGTAATTTTCTTCCAATTATTTATGTAATTGTAAAGTACATGTTAACTATTTGACTATTTATAACGGGCCGCTTGCATTATTGGGCAACTATCGAAGTTGACTGCCAACGTCTCCCAGAAACACCATCGCGCGACTTAAAGTTTTCTCCAGATGGTGTGCCAAGTGGTTCCAGCGATCTTCGACCTTTGCACACCACGCCCCGACGTGCTCACCGGGGCCATCAGCGACAGCGACTTTGCCGCAGACCTCGCCCAAGTCGTCAAAAACCAAGGCGAGCCGGACGAGTACACCGACCCGGCACGGTTCTTCGCCAACACCCACCCCACACGCGGCCTGCAATCCCTGCTGCGCAACGTCTGCGGCCGGATCAGCGGCCAAGGGTCGGTCGCAGCCATCTTCCGCCTCGACACCTCCTTTGGCGGCGGCAAGACCCACGGCCTGATCGCGCTGGTCCACGCGGCCCGTGGCATGCCCGGCGTCGCGAACCCGGCCGAGTTCATCGACCCGGCCCTGATCCCGCGCGGGACCGTCCGTGTCGCCGCCTTCGACGGCGAGAACGCCGACCCAGCCAACGGCCGCAGCATGGGCGACGGCGTATTCGCCCGCACCCCCTGGGGCGAGATCGCCTATGCCCTCGCCGGCCGGGACGGCTACGAGCGCGTCCGGCGCTCCGACGAGGAAGGCATCGCGCCCGGCGCCGAGACGATTGCCGAGCTGTTCGGCGGCGATCCCGCGCTCATCTTGCTGGACGAGCTTGCAATCTACCTGCGCAAGGTCTGGCGCCGCCGCAGCGCGGCTGACCAGCTCACGGCATTCCTCACCAGCCTGTTCAAGGCCGTGGAGTCCTCGCCGCGGGCGGCCCTGGTCTACACCCTCGCCATCGGCAAGCACGGCGAGGAGCAGGACGCCTACTCGGCCGAGAACAGGTTCGTTGCCGACCGGATGGCCGAGGCCGAGAGCGTGTCCGCGCGCAAGGCCACGCTGCTGAACCCGACCGAAGACGACGAGACCGTCGAGATCCTGCGCCGCCGCTTGTTCGCCCGCATCGACGGGGCGCGCGCCACCGAGGTGGTCCGCGCCTACGGCGAGCTGTGGCATCGTCACGCCGGGGCGCTGGCACCCGACGCCGCACGGGCAGACACGCTGGACGGCTTCGCCGCCAGCTACCCGCTGCACCCCGACGTGCTGGACACCTTCACGGCCAAGACGGCCACGCTCGCCAACTTCCAGCGCGTCCGCGGCATGCTGCGCATCCTCGGCCGCACTGTCGCCCACCTGTGGCAGCACCGCCCGGCGGACGCCACCGCCATCCACCTCCACCACGTGGACCCCGGCTTCGAGCCGATCCGGCAGGAGATCGCCACCCGGCTCGGCCAGTCCATCTTCGTCTCGGCCATCCGCTCCGACATCGCGGGCGAGGGCGGCAAGGCCGCGCTGGCGCAGGAAATCGACGCGACCACGCACCGCGGCATGGCGCCTTACGCCACCTACGTCGCCCGGACGATCTTCATGCACAGCCTGGCGTTCAACGAGGCCCTGAAGGGGTTGACGCCCGAGCACACGCGCTACGCCGTGCTCGCCCCGACCCTCGACGTCAGCTTCGTCGAGGAGGCGCGCAAGGCGTTCGTTGCGCAGTCCGCCTACCTCGACGACCGGCCCGCGGCGGCGCTGCGGTTCCTGGCGCAGGCGAACCTCACCCAGATCATCCGCGGCGAGGAGCGCCGGGTTGACCCCGGCGAGATGCGGGCGGAGCTGAACAGCCGGATCAAGGACATCTTCGGCGGCACAACCTTCGAGCGCGTGGCTTTCCCCGCTGGCCCCTGGGAAGTGCCGGACGAGGTCGGCCAGGGCCGCCCGCTGCTCGTCGTGCTGTCCTCTGACGCCTGTGCCCTTGGCCCGGTCGTGGACACGGTGCCCGACCTAGTGGCGCGCATCTACGAGCGGAAAGGCGCCGAGGGCGGCAGCCTGCGGGCACTGCGCAACAACTTGGTCTTCGTCGCGGCCGAGGAGGGCCGGGTCGAGGAGATGCGGAGCAAGATGGGCTACCGCCTCGCCCTGCGCGCGTTGAAGAACGGGCCGCAGATTGGCGATTTGGCGGAGCACCAGCAGGCCAAGGTGCGCGAACTGGAAGCGAAGTCGGAAGCCGAGGTGGCCATCGCCATCCAGCAGGTGTTCCGACACGTCTTCTACCCGTCGCAGTCCGGCCTGAACGGGGCGGCCGTCCAGCTCGCGCACTCCTCGCTCGACATCCACTCCGCCAGCGAGAAGCCCGGCTCCGGCCAGCAGGGTCTGGTGCGGGCGCTGCGCGAATACGGTAAGCTGCGCCTGGCGGAGGACGAGCCGGACGCGCCGGCCTACGTCCGGGACCGGACGCCGCTGCGCCGGGGCCAGATCACCACGGCGGCGCTGCGCGACGAGTTTCGGCGCAATCCGGCGCTGCCCATGCTGGTGGGCAACGACGTGTTCGTCAAAGGCGTCCGCAAGGGCATCGAGGCCGGCGAGTATGTATACCGCCGCGACGCGCTGCTGTATGGGCCGGGGGACGCCACGGCCAGCATCCACATCGACGAGCAGGCGACCGTGTTCACCATGGCCTATGCCAAGGATCACGACCTCTGGCCCCGGCTGCAGCCGAAGGCCGAGCCGCCGGCTTCGGGCGCTACGTCCCGCGACGGCGCGGCCAACTCGACGAACGGCTTCCACAATCCTGCTGGCTCCGCCGAGGCGCAGCGGTGGACCGGCGCCACCATGCGGCACGAGGCGGTGGCCGGCAAATCCCCCGGCGGCACCGACGCCCCGGGCCGCCCGCCGCCGACCGCGTCAGCGCAGCCGCTGCAGGCC
>CALMAB010000243.1 GCA_937858325.1 uncultured Acetobacteraceae bacterium | reverse complement strand
GGAATGGCGGGTCGATTGCGAGGAAGCGGTGTTCACCGCCAACCTCGAACGGTTCAAGTCGCGCCCTTACGGCCTTGGTGGCGGGCTGCCCGGCGGCGGAGGCGGCAGCCGACCGGCTCGGCGGGTATGCGACATGACATCCCCCGTTTCCCGGTTCGAGCTGATCCTGCTGCTGCTGGCCGCCATTGTCGGCCTGGAGCTGCTGGCCCGGCGCTTGCGCATGCCGCCGGCCGCGGCGCTGATCCTCGGCGGGATCGTACTGGCGCTGATCCCGAACATGCCGGACATCGAGCTTGATCCCGACCTCGCCCTGGTGCTGTTCCTGCCGCCGCTGCTGATGAGCAGCGCGTACTTCACCTCCTGGCGGGACTTCCGCGCCGACCTGCGCATCATCCTGCAGCTCGCGGTCGGCGCGGTGGCGTTCACCACGGCGGTTGTGGGCGTCGTCGCGCACTGGGTCGTGCCGTCCTTGCCCTGGGCGGCCTGCTTCGCGTTGGGCGCCATCGTGTCCCCGCCGGACGCCGTCGCTGCCAAGGCGGTGCTGGCCCAGGCGCCCCTGCCGCGCCGCATGGTGGTGCTGCTGGAAGGGGAAAGCCTGGTGAACGACGCGACGGGCCTGGTGCTGTTCCGCTTCGCGGTGGCGGCCGGGCTGACCGGGCTGTTCGACGCGGGGGAGGCGGCGCTGTCGTTCGGCGTGCTCGCGGTCGGCGGCGTCGCGGTGGGCGTCGCGTCGGGCTGGGCGGCGGCGACCCTGATCGTGCGGCTGCGGGAGCCGCGGCTGGAAATCATCGGCAGCCTGCTCGCGGCCTGGGCGTCCTACATCGGCGGCGAGGCGATCCACGTTTCGGGCGTGCTGTCCACCGTGGCGTGCGGGCTGGTGGTGGGCTGGCGGCAGCACGCCATCCTGAGCGCCGCGACCCGGACCCAGGCGCGGGCCGTGTGGGGCGTCGTCGAGTTCGTGCTGGAATCGCTCGTGTTCATCCTGATCGGCCTGTCGCTCCGCGGCGTGCTGACCCGGCTGGGCGCAGGCTCGGAGCCGGTCGTGTCGCTGCTGCCCGCGGCGGGCGCCATCGTGGGGGCGACGGTGCTGAGCCGGTTCGTTTGGATGTTCCCGGCCACCTACCTGCCGCGCCTGCTGCTGCCGTGGCTGCGGCGGCGGGACCCGTTTCCGCCGCCCGCGGTGCCGTTCGTGATGGGCTGGGCCGGGATGCGGGGCGTGGTGAGCCTGGCGGCGGCGCTGTCGCTGCCGGACCCGTTCCCCGGCCGCGACTTCATCGTGGCGACGACGTTCCTGGTGATCCTGGTGACGGTGCTGGTGCAGGGCGCGACCTTGGCGCCGCTGGTCCGCGTGTTCCGCCTCGGCGAGTTCCGGCAGCAGCAAAGCAGCACGCTGCCGGAGGCCGAGGCCCGGGCGCGCATGGCCCGGGCGGAGCTTGCCGCGATTGAACGGCATTCCCTGGGCGACGACGGCACCCACCGGCACCCGCGCCTCGTGGAGCAATACGGCTACCGCGCCCGCGCCGCCGCCCGGTTCAGCGAAACGGCGGGCGCGCTGATCGGCGAGAAGCGGGCGCACTTCGCGGCGGTGCTGGCGGCGGTGGCGTCCGGGCGCGAGGAGGTGCTCCGACTGCACCGGGCGGGCGAGATCCACGACTCCGTGCTGCACGCGCTGGAGGGCGAGCTGGATTTGGAGGAGATTGAGGCGCGGCGGCATGGGGAGGGGTAGGGGCTTATGGGCGGCCTTGGAAGGTGGCTGGCTTTGATCCTTCCGGCGAGTGGCGGGGGCCAGAGAAGCAAGGCAAAGCGTGTCCGCTTTCCCATCCATCAATCAAAATGTCCGCCTTGCCTTAGGAGGCTCGGAGTTGACGGACAGAGTTGGCGCGACCGTTCATTGGTGGTTTGGCGGACACTATAAATCATCAGTTGACCCGGCCCTTGGGACCGCTTCGATAAGAGGGGTGCGGACGAAGTCTGATGGATAATGAAGGCGCATGTTGCGGATAGAGCGATAAGTGAGCTAACGCGCGACCGCACGAACGAGGGGAGCTTGACGGTGACTGGCGAAGAAGCGACGGAAGCAAACTGTCTAAAAACTCTGGGAATATCTATCTGCTTGCAAACTATGACGAACAGTTTCGAGTACGTAGAAAATATAGTTAAAAGCTGGATCTGGTTTTCTAAAGAGGGGCATCCGTATTCTAAGGCCGAGAGAACGGTATTGGCTGGCAAGCTTTGTGCAATACTGGAAGAACTTGAAAACACAGCTAGAATAAAGCTTCCAAATAAGAGCGAGTTTAAAAAGCTCATTTACAGTGATGATATTGATAATTGGAACACAATTTTTCTTACTGTACTACCAGACATTCGTGGAAAGCTAATAGATGCGGTATGTAAAAAGCTGCAAGCACTACCTCGCCCCTTATGGTCTGACTTGCTGCCTGAGGTATTCGCGAATCAAGTACTTCCACCGTTTTGCGAAGGGCAATACTTAAGCGCAGTTCGTCGTGGCTGCGATGCACTACGGGCAGTGATCCGCACGAAAACAGGGCTTCATAATTTGGACAGCGCCGATCTCATCAACCAAGCCTATGGCAAGGATCGTCCATTCGTGGTTACGGTTTGGGAAGGCCATTCCGAGGATGATGTCCGACGCGGTTACACCGATATGTTGCGCGGCGCTATGATGGCCATACGGAACCCACATTACCATGGAACCGAGGAACTTACAGAAATGGAAGCGGCGCGCTTGCTCGTTATGCTTGGAACCCTTTGGGCGCGTGCTGATAGTACTACTAGGGCTTAGCAGAAGTCCGGTTCTAATGTCCGCCAGAGGGCGCGAGCGGACCACCATCGCAGCGTGTCCGCCCGGGTTCGTTTGACGGACACTTGCTCTTCTAAAATTTGGCGTCGGAGACCTGCCTTCCACCAACGGCTGCCGCACCGCAGCAGCCAAGCGTCAGCTCATCGGCTGCGCGACGTGCTTCTGATAGGCCGCCCGCGTCAGCAGCCGCTCATACCAGGCGCGCAAATGCGGCTGCGGCGGCCGGTCCAGGTCAAACGAGAACCAGCGGTGCACGTGGACGCCCAACGCGATGTCCGCCAGCGTGAGCACCGGACCCGCCACAAAGGGCACCTTCGACAGGATGCCGTCGAGCAGGGTCCAGCACCGCGCGGCCTCGGTGGTCGCAGCCGTGAACGCGGCGGTGTCGCGGCGCTCCGGCGCGGTGCGGACCAAGCCCTGGAACACCGTCGATTGCGGCCGGTTCAGCGTGGTCTGCTGCCAGTCCATCCAGCGGTCGATGCTCCCGCGCGCCCGCAGGTCGTCCGGCCACATCGCGTGGCCCGGCGCGTTCGCCGCGCACAAATAGCGGATCACCGCGTTGCTTTCCCAAAGTACGAAATCGTCCTCGACCAGCGTGGGCACCACGCCGTTCGGGTTCAGGGCGCGGTACTCCGGCCTTTCGGTGCCGCCGAACGGGCCGCCGATGTCCGTGCGCTCATACGGCAGGCCCAGCTCCTCCATCAGCCAGACGGCCTTCATGACGTTGCTGGAATTGGCCCGGCCCAGAAGCTTGCGCATCGCTGTTCTCCCCTTGCGGTAGGCACGGTACGGCGCGGGCGCGATTGCTCCAAGGGGGCTTCTGCGCCATATCGCGGCCATGGCTTTACCCCGCACCCTGTTTAATGCCCGCGGCGCCGCCTGGGCCACGATCCTGGCGTCTGCCGTGGCGCTGGGCGGGGCGCTGGCGTCCGAACGTTGGCTTGGCCTCGTGCCCTGCGCGTTGTGCTTGTGGGAGCGTTGGCCTTACCGCGTGGCCATTGCGCTCGGCCTGCTGGCGCTGGCGCTGCCGCGCCGGACGGCGCGCTGGGCCTTGGC
>CALMAB010000242.1 GCA_937858325.1 uncultured Acetobacteraceae bacterium | reverse complement strand
CCTGCAGGGTCGCGGCCGTGTCGTTCGCGTCGTCCACGTGCAGCACGTGCCAGCCGTAGGCGGCGAAGCGGGCGGCCACGTCCTCGCTGAACGCCAGGCTGGTCGCGCCCTCGATGGTGATCAGGTTGCTGTCGTAGATCCACACCAGGTTGGACAGCTTGAGGTGGGCGGCGGTGCTGGCGGCCTCCCCGCTCACGCCCTCCATCATGTCGCCATCGCCGCACAGCGCGTAGATGCGGTAGTCATACAGCGGGAAGCCCGGCTTGTTGTAGCGGTTGGCGAACCAGCGTTCCGCCATCGCCATGCCGACGCTGTTGGCCACGCCCTGGCCCAGCGGACCCGTCGTGGTTTCCACGCCCGAGGTGTAGCTGTACTCCGGGTGACCCGGCGTCACGCTGCTGAGCTGCCGGAACTGCTTGATGTCGTCGAGCGACACCGCTTCGGCGTCGGTCGCCCCGTCCTCGTTGATCCGCTTCGTGCCCGACAGGTGCAGCAGCGAGTACAGCAGCATGGACGCGTGGCCGACCGACAGCACGAAGCGGTCGCGGTTGGGCCAGGTCGGGTCCGTGGGATCAAAGCGCAGCACGTCCTGCCACAGCGTGTAGGCGACGGGCGCCAAGGCCATCGGCGTGCCGGGGTGGCCCGACTTCGCCTTCTGCACCGCGTCCATCGACAGGGTGCGGATGGTGTCGATGCAAAGCTTGTCGATGCCGCTTTGCGTTGTCCCGGTTTGTGCGACCTTGTCGCCGTCTGCTGCCATGGGTTGGTTTCCTAACGCTGCGTTGTGGCGGACGGGCCATGCCATGGACCACCGCGGCGCCGAGGGTTCCGCTGGCGCGGGCTGGCGATGGGTCCCATGCCCGGCACCGGGCGAAAGCTTTCAAACGGGATGATGCCCCCTGCGGAACTGAAAATAAAGCTGGCCGTTGACCTTGAAGCGACAGTGGACCAAGTCCGCGTTCCCGGCAACGTGCCCGCCCAGCCTTCAGTTGCGTGTGTCCGTCCGATGAAACCTGCGGCTGGCCGTTCCAGGCCTTGGACGGGCGGCGCGTGCCGTGTGCGCTCCCCCCGCAAGCCCTGTCCCGCGCGCGGCGGTTGGCCCGGAACTTGCAAATCTCGCCGAAACTGCAAAGTTCTCGCCGTGACCGAATACACGCACGTGATCACCCGGGAAGCCCTGCAAGACGACGCCCTGCGCCGCATGGTCGCCGCCGGGGCGCCCGACATGCACATCCTTTCCGACGCGGAGCGCGCGGCGTCGCTGGCCGCGACGCTGGCCCGGCGCCCGCAGGCGTGCGACGGCGACGGCGTGTGGTTGTTCGCTTATGGCTCCTTGATCTGGAACCCGGCGCTGCACTTCGACGGGCGCCGCCTGGCGCGGGTGCACGGCTGGCACCGCTCGTTCTGCCTTTCGACCCAGGCCGGGCGCGGCACGCCGGAGAACCCCGGCCTGGTGCTCGGCCTCGACCGCGGAGGCGCCTGCGTCGGCGCGGCGTTCCATGTGCCCCAGGCCCTGATGGCCGACGAGCTGGCCCTGCTTTGGCGGCGCGAGATGCTGTCCGGCAGCTACCAGCCGCGCTGGGTGCGGGTGCGCGGCGCGGACGGCGTGCCGTTCGGCTACGCCATCGGCTTCACCATCCACCGCGATTGCGAGCAGTATGCCGGCGGCCTGGCGCGGGAGGACGTGGTGCGGCGCCTTGCCTCCGCCCGCGGCGCGCTGGGCAGCTCGGCCGACTACCTGTTCCGCACGCGGGACGGGCTGCGCTCCCTCGGCATCCGCGACAAGGGGATCGAGGACTTGGCACAGCAGGTGGAACGGGCGTCCGCCCCCTCGACGCCGCACCCGGCCGTCGCCATCTGACGCCCATGTCAACGACCCTCGCCCGCAAGCTCGCCGAAGCGCCCCCCGTTGCGTTTGAGCCGAAGAAGCAGCCGGCGAAGCCCGGCGGCAAGCCGCTCCGCGTGGTGTCCGACTACCAGCCCGCCGGCGACCAGCCGACGGCGATCCAGGAGCTGACCGCCGGCATCCATGGGGGCGAGCGCGACCAGGTGCTGCTCGGCGTCACCGGGTCGGGCAAGACGTTCAGCATGGCCAAGGTGATCGAGGCGATCCAGCGGCCGACGTTGGTGCTGGCGCCCAACAAGACGCTGGCGGCGCAGCTTTACGCGGAGATGAAGGGCTTCTTCCCCGACAACGCCGTGGAGTACTTCGTCAGCTACTACGACTACTACCAGCCGGAGGCCTACGTCCCCCGCACCGACACGTATATCGAGAAGGACAGCCAGATCAACGAGGCCATCGACCGGATGCGCCACAGCGCCACCCAGGCGCTGCTGGAACGCAACGACGTGGTGATCGTCGCCTCCGTGTCCTGCATCTACGGCATCGGGTCGGTGGAGACCTATGGACGCATGGTGGTCAAGCTGGAGGTGGGCGGCCGCATCGACCGCGACACCCTGGCGCGGGCCTTGGTGGAGCTGCAGTACCGCCGCAACGACATGGCCTTCGCCCGGGGCAGCTTCCGCCTGCGCGGCGAAACCATCGACGTGTTCCCGAGCCACCTGGAGGACCGCGCCTGGCGCGTCACCCTGTTCGGCGACGAGGTCGAGAGCCTGCGGGAGTTCGACCCGCTGACCGGCGAACTCACGGGGTCGATGGACCACGTGCACATCTACGCCAACAGCCACTACGTGACCCCGCGCCCGACGCTGGCCCAGGCGGTCAAGGACATCAAGGTCGAGCTGCAGGGGCGCCTCGCGCAGTTCACCGCGGAGGGCAAGCTGCTGGAAGCGGAGCGGCTGCAGCAGCGCTGCACCTTTGACATCGAGATGATCGAGACGACGGGAAGCTGCAAGTCGATCGAGAACTATTCGCGCTACCTGTCTGGCCGCAAGCCCGGCGAGCCGCCGCCGACCTTGTTCGAGTACTTGCCGGAGAACGCGCTGCTGATCGTGGACGAGAGCCACGTCACCGTGCCGCAGATCGGCGGCATGTCGCGCGGCGACGCGGCGCGCAAGGGCATCCTGTCCGAGTTCGGCTTCCGCCTGCCGTCCTGCCTGGACAACCGGCCCCTGCGTTTCGAGGAATGGGACAGCTTCCGCCCGCAGACGGTGTTCGTCAGCGCGACGCCGGGTCCGTGGGAGATGGAGCGCACCGGCGGCGCCTTTGCCGAGCAGGTGATCCGCCCCACCGGCCTGATCGACCCGGTGACGGAGGTCCGCCCGGTGGAGCGCCAGGTGGACGACCTGCTGGCGGAAGCCCGCACCGTGATCGCCCGCGGCAGCCGCATCCTGGTCACCACGCTGACCAAGCGCATGGCGGAGGACCTGACGGAGTACCTGACGGAGAACGGCGTGAAGGTGCGCTACCTGCATTCGGACGTGGACACGTTGGAGCGGATCGAGATCATCCGCGACCTGCGGCTCGGGGTGTT
The DNA here is from genome assembly GCA_937858325.1 of uncultured Acetobacteraceae bacterium. GTDB lineage: Bacteria > Pseudomonadota > Alphaproteobacteria > Acetobacterales > Acetobacteraceae > CAHJXG01. The sequence continues at coordinate 585 of CALMAB010000242.1, read as the reverse complement.
CGACGTGCTGGTGGGGATCAACCTGCTGCGGGAAGGGCTGGACATCCCGGAATGCGCGCTGGTGGCGATCCTGGACGCGGACAAGGAGGGGTTCCTGCGCAGCCAAACCTCGCTCACCCAGACCATCGGCCGGGCGGCGCGCAACGTGGACGGCCGGGTGATCCTGTATGCGGACGTGATGACCCGCAGCCTGCGCGCCGCCATCGAGGAAACGGAGCGGCGCCGGGCTAAGCAGCGGGCGTGGAACGAGGCCCACGGCATCACCCCCACCAGCGTGCGCAGCCACATCGGCGAGGCGCTGCAATCGGTGTTCGAGCAGGACTACGTGACCGTCGCCCCGGTGAAGGACGCCGGCGTCACGGAGTTCGTCGGCAAGGATTTGAAATCCTCGATTGCCGAGATGGAGAAGCGGATGCGCGCCGCCGCCGCCGATTTGGAGTTCGAGACCGCGGCCCGGCTGCGCGACGAGATCCGGCGGCTGGAGGCGCTGGATCTCGGGCTGCCGACGCCGCCGGCGAGTGCTGTGGCGTTCAACGGGCGCGGGAAGAAGGACACGACGCCGGAGCCGTTGGGGCCGGGCGGGGG
>CALMAB010000241.1 GCA_937858325.1 uncultured Acetobacteraceae bacterium | reverse complement strand
ACAGCGCCAGGAACAAGCCCAGCCGGTGGATGCCCCGCGTGCCGAGGGACCAGCCGATGGTGTCGCGGAAGAACGTGGTCTCGTGCTCCGCCGGCTTCACCGCCTGCCCTTTGGGCGGGTTCGCCGCCGACAGCACCAGCGCGCCGTGCAGCGAAAGCGCGAGCGTGGTGGTGAAGAAGAACGTGATCGCCAGCATGTGCGCCGGGTTGTAGTGGAAGTGCAGGTACTGGTAGCCGGTGTTGGACACCCAATCGAGGTGGCTCAGGATGCCGTACGGGAAGCCGTGGCCCCAGGCGCCCATCAGCACCGGCCGGATCACTACCAATGAGACGTAGGCGAAGATCGCCACGCCGAAGGCGAACGGGACGTGGTAGCCCATGCCGAGCTTGCGGCTGATCTCCACCTGGCGCAGCGCCCAGGACACGAAGGCGCCGATGGCGCAGATCGTGATGACCTGCCACAGCCCGCCTTCCCGGAGCGGCGCGAAGCCCAGGCCGTAGCTGAGGTCCGGCGGCGCGATGTTGATGCGCCAAAGGTTCCAGTCGCCGCCGATCGCCGCGCCGTAGATGATCAGCAAGGTCCCGAGCGCCGAGAAGAAGATGGACGTGACGCCGAAGAAGCCGACATAGAACGGGCCAACCCAGAAGTCGAACAAGTCGCCGCCGACCAGGGTGCCGCCGCGGACGCGGTACTTCTCCTCGAATGTAAGCATCGCCATGGTGAAACCCCTTGGTCGGTAGGCGTGGTGCGGGCGGCGGGCTGCGCCGGGACGAGCCCGGCGCAGCCCACTGCCACGGCTAGGGTTATCGAGGCGCCGCTACCTAGGTGCTGCCTGGGGCAACGGTGCCAGCTGGGACGCGGTGCCGCCCCGGACCGGGCCTTCCAGCCAGTTGAACCGGCTGGTGCTGAGCAGGATGAAGTGGATCAGCAGCGCCAGGACGAACAGGAAGATGGACAAGGCGACCAGCACGCGACGCGGGTCAAACAGCAGCCATACACGCCACATCGTTCTTCTCCCCTATGCCAGGAATGATTTCGCGAGCATCACGCCGTCCAGCAGCGCCTGCTGCCCCGGGTAGCCGTTCGGCCCGGGCAGCCACGGGCGCCACTGCCAAACCAGGAAGTGCGCGATGATCGCGATCACCGTGAACACGATGAAGCTGGTGACGAAGATGCTGTGGAACTCGCGCGCCTCCGAGTCGGTCAGGCCTGAACTCGAACTGGCCCGCATGTTGACGTCAGACATGGTTACAACCTCCTTTCTCCGCTGTGGCCGCACTTCTCCCGTGCGGCAGGGTCTTCGCCATGGCGCACGCCACAGCCACCGTCCCGCGGGCACCGCCCGCCGGATGTCTTGCGCCGGGACGCCTCGCGTCCAGCGATGCCGCGCTTGGCGCTCATGCCGCCCGCCCCGCGGCCATCTCGGCCAGCGACTGCTCGACGCGCGCCGCCGTGACCCGGCCTTCCCGCGCCCGCTTCGCGTCCCCCTCCACCCGGTCCCGCGCCCGCTTGGCGGCGGAGATGCGCAGCAGGAACGGCTCGGCCGCGACGTGCTGATCCAGCAGCGCCACCGCGTTGTCGTCCCAAGGGCCGGCGTTCCACTCGGACGCCGCCACGGGCGTCGGGTCCACCCGGTCCATGTCCGTGGCCAGCGGCAGGATGTGGAACAGCGCGTCGAACAGCGCGTTGCAGAACTCCTGGACGAGGTAGGTCGCCCCCGCATACCCCATGAACGGCGTGCCCGTGGCCCGGCGCACCACGGCGCCGGGGAAGGAGGCAGGGATGTACATGCAGCGCGCCCCTTGCTCCGCCGCATACATCCGCTCGTTGAAGGAGCCATAAAGGACGAAGGGCGGCGACTTGCGCATGGCGGCGCGCACCGCCGCGTTGTCCGGCTTGGTCCCCGCCGTGCGGCTGAAGCTGAAGGTGCAGGGAATGCCCAGCTCGCCTTCCAGGAAGCCCCGCAGGCCCCGCGCATAGGTGTCGGTCGCCACCACGGCGAAGCTCGCGGTCGCGAAGAAGTCCTGCGTCACGCTGCGCCACAGGTCCCAGACCGGCTTGATCGTGGTGTGCTTCTCGCTCTCGATGAACGGCTCGGGGTCAATGCCCGTGAGCTCGCCGAGCTTGCGCAGGAAGTTGGTCGTGGCGAACAGGCCGATGGGCGCCTGCAGGTAGGGGCGGTCCAGCTCCTCGCAAAGCTGCCGGCCGAACTCGCGATACAGGCAGATGTTCACGTCGGCGTCCGGCAGCCGCGCCACGTCCTCGATGTGCGCCCCCAGCGGGAACACCAGGTTGATCTCGCAACCCACGCCTTCCACGAGCCGGCGGATTTCGGCCAGGTCGGAGGGCATGTTGAAGGTGCCGTAGATCGGCCCGATGATGTTGACCCGCGGCTTCGTGCCGGGCGCGCGGGGGGCGCGCGGCTTCGGCTTCGCCCGCTTGGCGCCGAACTCGGTCCACAGCCAGTAGATCGCCCGGTCCGCCGCCTGCCACTGGTCCTCGTCGATGGTGCGCGGGATGAAGCGGAGCAGGTTGCTGCCCTCCGGCGTGACCCCGCCCCCGATCATCTCGGCGATGCTGCCGGTCACGACGACGGACGGCATGTCCACGTCGCCGGTCGCCGACGCCCGGCGCAGCGCGCCCTCCGTGCCGTCCATGGACAGGTTGTCCTCGGACAGCCCGGTGACGACCACGGGCAGCTCGTGCGGCGGCAGGCCGTCCGTGTAGTGCAGCACCGCCGTCACCGGCAGGTTCTCGCAGCCCACCGGGCCGTCGATCACCACCCGCAGGCCGCGGATCGCGGTGAAGGCATAGACCGCGCCCCAGTAGCCGCCGGCCCGGTCATGGTCGAGCACCAGCATCGCCTAGCTCCCCACCGCCTCAGTGGCCTGCGCCCGGGCTTCCCGCGCCCGGCGGTAGCGGTCCCGCGCGCCCTTCGGCTCCCGCGGCACGCCGTTGAAGCCGTAGCCCGCCGTTTCCCCGGCGCCCGCGCCCTCGAAGAACTCGACCATGCGGTTGAACCGCGCGCCCCCGCCGATCTGCGCCGACACGATCCCGGCCAATGCCCCTGCCCCGGCCGCGCCGAACAACGGGCGGGCAGACACCATGTTGGTGAAATACAGCGCCGGGATGCCCAACTCCTTGGCCTTCTGCACCAAGGGCGTCGTGCCCACGGCGAGGTCCGGGCGCACGTCGCGCATCGCCGCCATGTCCTGCTCCAGGGAAGCGCGGTACTGGACGTGGACGCCCCGCGCTTCCAGCCATTCGCGGTCGGCGTCGCTCCACTCGGTGCGCGGGCAGGCGGTGCCGACATAGGGCACCTCCGCCCCCGCCTCGACCAGCAGGCGCGCGACCAGCAGTTCGGACCCCTCGTAGCCGGATAGGGTGACGCGGGCGCGGATCGGGTTGGCGTCGAGCGCCGCGCGGATGGCCGGCAGGGCGCGCGCCTTGGCCGCGTCGATGCGGTCCGCAGGAACGTTGGCGGTGGCACCGACCGCCTCAAGCCAGGCAGCGGTCCCTTCCACGCCCACGGGGGCGCTGCCCACCACGGGACGGCCCGCGGCGCGGAACTCCCGCACCGTCGCCGTGTAGAACGGGTGCGCCGCCGCGGCCACCTGGCAGTCCAGCGCCGCATACAGGTCGCGCCATTCGCGGGACGGCAGCGGCGGGGCGGGCGCCAGGTCCATGGGCGCCAGCAGCGCCCCGACGCCCGGCGGGTCGCCCGGGAAGAACTCGCCGATCATCGCGACGGTCGGCAGGTCCTGCGCTTGGCGGGGCCGGGCGACGGGGCCTTGCTCGGCCTCCGTCCGGGCGTAGCGCAGCATCGCGCCGGCCAGCACGTCCTTGGCCTCGGCATGGGTCGGCACGCCGAAGCCGGGCACGTCGATGCCGATGATCCGCACGCCGTCGATCTGCTTCGGCAGCCGGTCCAGCGGCACGCCCGAGGCGGTCGGCACGCACAGGTTGATGACCACCACGGCGTCGTAGTCCGCGGGCTTCGCCGTCTCGTACACCGCGTCGCGGATGTCCTCGAACAACTGGCCGCGGACCAGCGTTTCCGAGTTGAACGGCACGTAGCCCACGGTGCGCCGCGCGCCGTAGAAGTGCGAGGTGAAGGTCAGGCCGTATACGCAGCAGGCGGAGCCGCTGAGGATCGTCGCCGTGCGCCGCATCCGCAAGCCCACACGGAGCGAACCGAAGGCCGGGCACATGGACTGCGGCTGGTCGTGCGGCCCGCGCGGGTAGTCGGCCATCAGCCGGTCCATCGCGTCGCTCTTGCCCGCGGCCCGCGCCGCCGCGGCCATCGTCTCGCGCCCGCCGTGGCAGCCGGACCCGGTATCGGGCGGGGTAGGAGCGACGGAGCCGTCCATGGTCACACGCCCTCGTAGATCACTTCGAGGGACGCCTTGCTGCGCACGGTGGCCGGGCACATGTCGGCCTCCGTCGCGGGCTGCAGAACGACGCTGCGGCCCACCGCGTCGCCCTTGAACAGGTTGAGCAACGCGTCATGGGCCAGCGGCGTGGGGCGGACCGGGGGCGCTTCGGCCACCTGCTCGGCCAGTTGCTCGAACATCGGCGCCCATTCGCCGCCGGGCTTGCCGATGATCTCGTAGTTGGCGGACTTGCGGCGGATGTCCTCGTTGGCCGGGATGGCCGACAGCACGGGGATACCGACCGCCTCGGAGAAGGCCTGCGCTTCCCCGGTGCCGTCGTCCTTGTTGATCACCATGCCGGCCACGCCGACGTTGCCGCCCATGCGGCGGAAGTAATCCACGGCCGAGCACACGTTGTTCGCGACGTAAAGCGATTGCAGGTCGTTCGACGCGACGACGATCACCTTCTGGCACATGTCCCGGGCGATCGGCAGGCCGAAGCCGCCGCACACCACGTCGCCCAGGAAGTCCAGCAGCACGTAGTCGAAGCCCCATTCATGGAAGCCGAGCTTCTCCAAAAGCTCGAACCCATGGATGATCCCGCGTCCGCCGCAGCCGCGCCCGACCTCCGGGCCGCCCAGCTCCATCGCGAACACGCCGTCCCGGATGAAGCACACGTCGCCGATGGACACCTTTTCCCCGGCGAGCTTCTTCTTGGACGAGGTTTCGATGATCGTCGGGCAGCTCCGCCCGCCGAACAGCAGGGAGGTCGTGTCGCTCTTGGGGTCGCAGCCGATCAGCAGCACGCGCTTGCCCTGCTGCGCCATCATGTAGCTGAGGTTGGCGAGGGTGAAGCTCTTGCCGATGCCACCCTTGCCGTAGATCGCGATGACCTGCGTTTCCTTTTTCGCGGGCGTCGTGGCGACGGCATCCGGCTCAACAGCGGCCTCCGCCCGGAGCGCCTCCGTCATGCTCATCTTCGCTGAAGCCTGCGTGGAGGGTGCGACGGCGTTCATGGGCAGTCTCTCCAATCGAGGATCATCTTGAGGCATGCCGGGTCGTCGAAGGCGGTGCGGTAGGCCCCGGCCGCATCGCCGGCCGCGCTGCGGTGCGTCACCAGCCCGGCCAGCGACAAATCGCCCGACCCGGCCAACGCCGCGACCGCCGACAGGTCCGAGGGCGCCCACTGCGCGGCGATGCGGATGCGCGCTTCCCGCATGAAGGCCGGCGGAAATGCGAAGCTCAGGCGGTCGCTGTAGAACCCGGCCAGCACCACCTCGCCGCCCGGCGCCAGCCGGCCGATCAGCGTGTCCAGCAGCCCGGCATCGCCGCTCACGTCGAAGATGGCGCGGTAGTCGCGGCGGCTGTCCGTCTCGGGATCAACAACGTCGTAGCCCTCGGCGCCGCCGGCACGGGCCGGGTTGCGCTCCCACACCACGGGCCGCGCCCCGGACAGCACGGCAAGCCGGGCGAGCAGCCGGCCGAGCACGCCGTGGCCCACGATGAGGTCGGGCGCCGCCACCCCCGGCAGCGCCAAGGCG
>CALMAB010000240.1 GCA_937858325.1 uncultured Acetobacteraceae bacterium | reverse complement strand
TCATCTTGACCCGCTCCTCGCCGTCCGCGTCCGTGCGCGGGGCGCGGGCGGCGGCGCCGGCGTCCACATCTGCACCGGCCCGGTCGCCATCCGTGGCGCGCAGCCCGGCGACGTGCTGGAGGTGCGCATCCTCGACACCAAGCTGCGCCCCTGCGCCAACCCGGCCTTCAAGGGCCGCGCCTTCGGCACCAACCTCGCGGCCTGGTGGGGCTTCCAATACAAGGACCTGCTGACCGAGCCGAAGCCGCGGGAGGTGGTGACGATCTACGAGATCGACGCGGCAGGCGGCCGGGATTGGGCGCAGGCGGTGTACAACTTCACCTACACCCCGCAGACCGACCCGTCCGGCGTGCGGCACGACATCTACGACTACCCCGGCGTGCCCATCGACCACGCGACGGTGCGGGAGAACCACGGCGTGCTCAAGAACATCCGGGTGCCGGTGCGCCCGCACTTCGGCGTCATGACGGTGGCGCCGCGGGAGGCCGGCCTCGTGAACAGCATCCCGCCTGCCTATTTCGGCGGCAACATCGACAACTGGCGGATCGGCAAGGGCGCCACGATGTACTACCCCGTCGCGGTGGAGGGCGCGCTGTTCTCCGTGGGCGACCCACACGCGAGCCAGGGCGACAGCGAGCTGTGCGGCACCGCCATCGAGTGCTCGATGACCGGCACCTTCCAGTTCATCCTGCACCGCCAGGCGGACCTGGCCGGCACGCCGCTGGAGGGCCTCGACTTCCCGATGATCGAGACCGCCAGCGAATGGCTGATGTGCGGGTTCAGCTACCCCGACTACCTCCGGCAGCTTGGTCCCTCCGCGCAGGCCGACATCGCCGCCAAGTCGTCGCTCGACCTCGCGATGCGCGACGCGTTCCGCAAGGCGCGGCAGTTCCTGATGCACGCCAAGGGCTTGACGGAGGACGAGGCGATTTCGCTGATCTCGGTGGGCGTGGACTTCGGGGTGACGCAGGTGGTGGACGCGAACTGGGGCGTCCACGCGATCATCAAGAAGGCGATGTTCGGGGCGTAGCCCGCATGGCATGGTTCATGCGTGAGCCAAAGTGACGGGAAAGGGAGCGGGATGGAGGCGAGCACAACCCAACTGTCCGGCCTGGCGCCGACCGGCCCCGCGGTCGTGCTGCCGGCACGGCCCGAGCCGATCCGCATCGAGCCGGACAAGACCGCGCTGGTGGTGGTCGATATGCAGAACGCCTACGCCTCGCCCGGCGGATACCTCGACATCGCCGGGTTCGACATCGCGGGCGCCGCCGCCGCGACCGAGCGGGTGGTGGCCGCGGTCGATGCGGCCCGGGCCGCCGGGGTCCAGGTCATCTTCCTGCAGAACGGCTGGGACCCCGGCTACGCCGAGGCGGGCGGCCCCGGCTCCCCCAACTGGCACAAGTCCAACGCGCTGAAGACCATGCGCGCCCGCCCCGAGCTGGAAGGGACGCTGCTGGCCAAGGGCGGGTGGGACTACGCCCTCGTCGATGCCCTGGCGCCGCAGCCCGGCGACATCGTGATCCCCAAGACCCGCTACAGCGTGTTCTTCAACACCAACATCGACAGCGTGCTGCGCGCCCGCGGCATCCGCAACCTCGTGTTCACCGGCGTCGCGACCAACGTGTGCGTTGAGTCGTCGCTGCGCGACGCCTTCCACCTGGAGTACTTCGGCGTCGTGCTGGCGGACGCCACGCACCAGGCCGGGCCGGAGTTCCTGCAGCAAGCCGCGCTCTACAACATCGAGAGGTTCTTCGGCTGGGTCTCGACTGTGGCCGATTTCTGCGGCGCCATCCTGCAAGCGCCCCCGACCGATCACCTATAGGAAATCTCCATGCCGATGAAGCCGATCATCCCCGCGGGCAGCGGCAAGCCCCTCGCCCCGTACTCGCCCGGCGCCCTTGCCGACGGCGTGCTCTACGTGTCCGGCACGCTGCCGTTCGACAGGGACAACAACGTCGTCCACGTCGGCGACCCGGCGGCGCAGGCCCGGCACGTGCTGAACACGATCAAGTCGGTGGTCGAGACCGCCGGCGGCACCATGGCCGACGTGACGTTCAACGCGATCTTCATCACCGATTGGTCCCACTACGCCGCGATCAACGCCGTGTATGCCGAGTTCTTCCCCGGCGACAAGCCGGCGCGCTACTGCGTGCAGTGCGGCCTGGTGAAGCCCGACGCGCTGGTGGAGATTGCGACCACGGCGCACGTCGGCACGCCGGCCTGAACGCGCCGTGTACCACGAGGTCCACGGCGAGGCGCTGAGCGGCGGGACGGTGCTGCTGTCGTCCGGCCTCGGCGGCGCCGGGTCGTTTTGGGCGCCGCAGCTCCAGGCGCTGTGCCGGCACTGCCGCGTGGTGACCTACGACCAGCGCGGCACCGGGCGGAGCGCCGAGCCGCTGCCTGATCCCTACTCGATCGCCGTCATGGCGGATGACGTGACGGCCATCCTGGATGAACTCGGCATCGGGCGCTGCCACTTCGTCGGCCACGCGCTGGGCGGCCTGGTCGGCCTGGACCTTGCGCTGCGGCGCCCGGACCGCATCGGCAGCCTTGTCCTGGTCAACGCCTGGGCGCGGGGCGACGCCCACACGACGCGCTGCTTCGACGTCCGCCGCGACCTGCTGCGCATCGGACCCGAGGCCTACGTACGGGCGCAGCCGCTGTTCCTTTACCCGGCGCCCTGGATGGCGCGGAACGCCGAACGGCTGGCGCGCGAGCACGAGCATGCCGTCGCGCACTTCCAGGGCACGGACACGCTGCTGAAGCGCATCGCCGCGCTGCTCGCCTTTGACGTTGCGGACCGCTTGGGGGAGATCGCCTGCCCGACGCTGGTGGCCGCGGCGCGCGACGATTTGCTGGTGCCCTGGACGGCATCGGAAACGCTGGCCGCAGGCATCCCCGGCGCGCGCCTGTGGGTTACGGCCGAAGGCGGCCACGGCTTCACTGTCACCGAGCCGGACGCGTTCAACGCGGCGCTGTGCGGCTTCCTGGCCGGGCAGAGCGCGTGACGGCGGGCTTGGCATCGGCCCTGCGGTCCTCGGCCCCGCCCGCTGCACTTGCCGACGCGATCCGGGCGGAGGGCGTCTCGCTCACTTTCGCCGCCGGGCGCGAGACCGTCCATGCGCTGTCCGACATCCACCTGACGGTGCCCCAGGGGTCGTTCACCTCGCTGATCGGCCCGTCCGGCTGCGGCAAAACCACGCTGCTGCGCGCGGTCGCCGACCTGGAGCAGCCGACCGCCGGACGCCTCCTCGTCTCGGGCCAGACCCCGCGCGAGGCCCGGCTGTCCCGCGCCTACGGCTACGTGTTCCAGGCGCCCGCGCTGTTCCCTTGGCGCAGCGTCGAGCGCAACGTGCGCCTGCCGCTTGAGCTTTCGGGCATGGCGAAGGCGGAGCAGCGGGAGCGCGCCGCCCGCTATTTGGACCTTGTGGGCCTGGGCGACTTCAAGCGGCGCTTCCCGTGGCAGCTTTCCGGGGGCATGCAGCAGCGCGTGTCCATCGCCCGCGCCTTGTGCTTCGAGCCGTCCTTGCTGCTGATGGACGAGCCGTTCGGCGCGTTGGACGAGATCACCCGCGACACGCTGAACCTGCACCTGCACCGCCTGTGGCAGCAGACCGGGCTGACTTGCGTGTTCGTGACGCACTCGATCCCAGAGGCGGTGTACCTGTCCACGCGCATCGTGGTGATGTCGCCACGGCCGGGGCGGGTGGTGGAGGTGATCGACGTGGAGCTGGGGCCGGGCGACCGCCCGCTCGACCTCCGCGAAACCCCTGCGTTCCTGGCCGTCGCCCACCGCGTGCGCCGCGCGTTGCGGGCCGGGCACAGCTATGATTGAACGATATGTTTGATTGGACCCGCCATGCCATGCCGGTTCTGGTGGTGCTGCTGGCGCTGGTGGCGGCCTGGTATCCCGCGGCGATGTGGATGAACCACGACATGGCGGCGAGCCTGGCCGATGAGGGCGCGAGCGCGGGCGACGTGTGGCTTTCGACCCTTTCGCTCGACCGCCCGCTGCTGCCGGCGCCGCACCAGGTCGCGGGCGAGATCGGGGACGAACTGTTCGGCTACCCCATCACGTCCCCGCGCAGCCTGGTGTTCCACGCCGGCGTGACCGCCGGGGCGGCGCTGTGCGGCTTCGCCATCGCGGTCGTGCTCGGCACGGCGCTTGCGGTCGGCATCGTCCATGCCCGCACGCTGGACCGCTCCCTAATGCCCTGCGTGATCGCGAGCCAGACGGTCCCGGTGCTCGCCATCGCTCCCATGGTGATCGTCGTGTTGGGCCATGCCGGGCTGACGGAGTTGTGGCCCAAGGCGCTGATCGCCGGGTGGCTCAGCTTCTTCCCGGTTACGACGGCCATGGTCACGGGCCTGCGCGCGCCGGACCCGATGCAGCGCGACCTCATGCGGACCTACGCCGCGACGGGCGTCCAGGTGTTCACCCGGCTGCGCTGGCCCGCGTCGATGGCGTTCCTGTTCCCGGCGCTGAAGGTGGCGGGCGCCCTGGCCCTGGTCGGCGCCATCGTCGCGGAGCTGCCGACGGGGGCGCAGGCCGGGCTGGGCGCGCGGCTGCTGGCCGGGTCGTACTACGGCCAGACCTTGCAGATCTGGGCGGCGCTGTTCACCGCCGGGGCGCTGGCCATGCTGGCGACCGGCGGCGTTGCGCTCGCGCAAGCTGGCCTGGCGCGCGCATGGGGCGGGCGGTGACGACGCTTGTCC
>CALMAB010000239.1 GCA_937858325.1 uncultured Acetobacteraceae bacterium | reverse complement strand
GGACCTCACGCTCCGCCAGGCCATGGCCAACGGCGCCCGCTTCGGCTGCGCGGAGCTGGCCGACCTCGACTGCCGCATCAGCGAGGCCGCCGACCGCGCCGCGGCGCGGGAACGGCTGGTGTTCGCGACGGTGGTGCAGGCCGTGCTCGCGGAGGCCGACGCCATCACCGCCTGCGCCGACACGCTGGCCCGCCTGGACGCGCTGCAATCCTGCGCCCGCCTGGCCGAAGGCGGGCGGTGGTGCCGCCCGGCGGTGACGAACGGCGACGAGTTCTGCATCCGCTGCGGGCGCCACCCCGTCGTGGAGGACGCGCTGGGCGGCACGGCGGCCTTTGTGCCGAACCACTGCGACCTGTCGGCCGCGCGGCGCGTGCTGCTGCTGACCGGGCCGAACATGGCGGGCAAGAGCACCTTCCTGCGGCAGAACGCGCTGATGGCCATCCTGGCGCAGGCCGGGCTGCCCGTGCCGGCGGAAAGCGCCCAGGTCGGCGTGGTGGACCGTTTGTTCAGCCGGGTGGGCGCCGCCGACGACCTGGCGCGCGGGCGCAGCACCTTCATGGTGGAGATGACGGAAACCGCCGCCATCCTGCACCAGGCCGGCCCGCGGTCGCTGGTGATCGTGGACGAGATCGGCCGCGGCACCAGCACGCTGGACGGCCTGGCCATCGCCTGGGCGGTGCTGGAAGCCCTGCACGGCCAGGTCCGCTGCCGGACGGTGTTCGCGACGCACTTCCACGAGCTGGCGGACCTGGCGGCGCAGATGCCCCGGCTGCGCCCGCACACCATGCGGGTCAAGGAATGGCGCGGCAGCGTCGTGTTCCTGCACGAGGTCGCGGAGGGCGCGGCCGGGCGCAGTTGGGGCGTACACGTGGCGCAACTGGCGGGCGTGCCGCCGGCCACGGTGCGCCGGGCCTCCGCCCTGCTCGGCGCGTTGGAGAAGGCCCGCCACGGCCGGCCGGCGGAGCTGCCGCTGTTCGCCCAGCTGGCCCCCGCCGTTCACGATACCGGCATCGAACCCGCCCCGCAGCCCGATACGCCGCCCGATGCGTTGCGGGACGCGCTGGAAGAGGTCGATCCCGACTGCCTGACGCCCCGGGACGCGGTTGAAATTCTCTATCGCCTCAAGGCACTCGCTGCTGTTCCCCCGGCGCATCCGGGGGTAGGGTAGGGTTGATGTCCCAAATCCTGCCCTTGCCTGACCGGCCCGAGGAAGCCGTTGCGCTGCTGACCACGGCGATCCGCGGCGCCGCGGCCGGCGGCGGGCCGCCCCCGCGCGACGCCGCGCTCAGCGTGTTCCGCCGCTACCTGACCCGGGTGCAGCACCACGTGCAGGAGCGGTTCGAGGCCGGGGGCATGAGCGGGCTGCAGGCCGGACGCCTGCTGGGCCGGCTGACGGACGGCGTGATCGGGTCGCTGCGCGACTACGCCTGCGCCGCCGTCGCGACCGGCCTCGGTGCGGACCCGGCCAAGCCCGAACGCATGGCCGTCGTCGCCACCGGCGGCTACGGGCGCGGCGTGCTGGCGCCGTTCAGCGACATCGACCTCCTGTTCGTCACCGCGGACCGCCCCGCCGCGCCGACGCTCGCCGTGGTCGAGTTCGTGCTGTACTTCCTCTGGGACCTCGGCCTCAAGGTCGGCCACGCGACGCGCTCGGTCGCGGAGTGCCTCGCCGAAGCGGAGCGTGACCTCACCGTGCGCACCGCGTTGCTGGACGCGCGGCTGCTGGCCGGCGACGCTGGGCTGTTCGAAGCGTTCCAGGCGCGCTTCAAGCAGTCCTGCACCGACGCCGGCGCCGGCGGCTTCATCGCGGCCAAGCAGGCGGAGCGCGACGCCCGCCACCACCGCTATGGCGAAACGCCGTTCCTGGTCGAACCCAACATCAAGGAAGGCCGCGGCGGCCTGCGCGACGTGCAGACGCTTTACTGGATGTCGCGCTACGTGTTCGGCACCCAGGTGATGGGCGAGCTGGTCGGTCCCGAAAGCCCCGGCGGCGGCATCCTCACCCACCAGGAAGCCAAGCACGGCCGGCGGTCCTGGGACTTCCTGTGGACCGTGCGCTTCCACCTGCACTACATCGCCGGGCGCGCCGAGGACCGGCTGACCTTCGACCTGCAGCCGGTCGTTGGCGCCCGCATGGGCTACATCCGCCACGGCCGGCAGGACGGCGTCGAGCGGTTCATGCGCCACTACTTCCTGACCGCGCGCGAGATCACCCGGATCACCATGGTGCTGGAGCCGGCCATCGTGCGCGCCGCCCTGGGGCCGCCGGCGCTGGCGGCCGCCACCGACGCGGCGCTGCTGGAGCAGGGCGGACGGCAAGCTGATGTCCGCGCCGGGCCGGCAGTTCGGCCACCATCCCATCGCCATGCTGCGCATCCTGCAGGTGGCGCGGGACCGGGCGCTGGAACTGCACCCGCTGGCGCTGCGGGCGCTGATCCGCCACGAGCGCGGGGCGATCCAGCTCCGCGGCACCCCGGCGGCGGCCGAGCTGTTCCTCGACCTGCTGTGCGGGCGCGACGGCGAGCACAGCCGCGCGGGCGGCGCGAAGTGGCTGGCGGTGCTGAACGAGACCGGGTTCCTCGGCCGCTACATCCCGGATTGGGCGCGCATCGTCGGGCAGATGCAGTTCGACACCTACCACGTCTTCACCGTGGACGAGCACACGATCGAGGCGGTGCGCGTGCTCAACGCCTTGGAACGGGGCGAGCTGGCGGACGTGGCGCCCATCGCCTCCGGCCTCGTCGAGGACCTGCAATCGCGCCGGGCGCTCTACGTCGCGACCTTGCTGCACGACATCGCCAAGGGCCGCGGCGGCGACCATTCCGAGCTGGGGGCCGAGCTTGCGATCCAGATCGGCCCGGCCATTGGCCTGTCCGCCGAGGAAACCGAGACGGTAAGCTGGCTGGTGCTGCACCACCTGATGCTCAGCCAAACGGCGTTCAAGCGCGACATCGACGACCCCAAGACCATCCTCGACCTGGCGGACACCATACAGTCACCGGAACGGCTCAAGCTGCTGCTGGTGCTGACGGTCGCCGACATGCGCGCGGTCAGCGCCAAGGTTTGGAACGGCTGGAAGGCGACCCTGCTGCGGGAACTGTACTCCCGCGTCGCCGACGTGCTGGCCGGCGGCCTCGCCACCACCGAGCGCGACGTGCGGGTGGCGCGGGCCAAGGAAGCGGCCGGGCACTACCTGACCGACTGGCCGGAAGCCGACCGCGATTTTTACTACGGCGTCGGCTACCCCGGCTATTGGCTCAGCTTCGATCCCGAAACGCACGCGCGGCACGCCCGGCTGATCCGCGACGCGGAGCGCCGGGGCGCGCCGCTCACCGTGGATACCGAGCCGCTGCCGTCCCGCGCGGTGACGGAGGTGACGATCTACACCGCCGACCACGCCGGGCTGTTCAGCCGGATCGCGGGCGCCTTGGCGGTGGCGGGCGCGTCCATCGTCGATGCGCGCATCCACACGCTGACCAACGGCAGCGCGCTCGACACGTTCTGGATCCAGGACACGGCCGGGGGCGCCTTTGACGCGCCGCACCGCCTGGCGCGGCTACACGTGCTGATCGACCAGGCGCTGTCCGGTCGGCTGGCGCTGGCCGGGGAGATCCGCCGGGCGTCCCGGGCGCTGCTGGGCCGGCGGATGCGGGCGATCCACGTGCCGCCGCGGGTCGTGGTCGATAACCGCGCCAGCAACACGCACACGGTGCTGGAGGTGAACGGCCGCGACCGCCCGGGGCTGCTGCACGACGTGACGGCCGCCATCAGCGAGCAGGGGCTGCAGATCGCCTCGGCCCACGTCACGACCTACGGCGTGCGGGCGGTCGATGTGTTCTACGTCAAGGACGTGTTCGGCCTGAAGATCGAGAACGAGCGCAAGCTGGCCGCGCTGCGCAAGGCGCTGCTGGCGGCCCTGCAAACCCCCGACGACGGCACCCCGGAAGCCGTGCTGCCCGGCCGCCGCAAGCGCGAAGCGGCAGCCTGACGCCGCTCCCCCGGCTCGAGACGCCCGAGCCGGCCCGGGGTCGATGCTTTGACGAAAGGCTTTGCGGGAGCCGACGCCGCCGTGCGGCGTTGTGCCCCCATGACCAGAGCACAACGCGCGATCCAGGCCCGGGCTGGGCAACCGCCGATGGCACGCATGATGCAATGCCTGCAATATGCGATGCCGGCGGCACTGCTGCTCGGCTGGCAGCACAGCGGCCATCTCAAGCAGGCGCTCCGCCAATCGCAGGCGGCGTTGCGCGACACGAAGGCCCAGCTTGGTGCTATCGTGAACTGTGCTCCGATCGGCATCGTACAAACTGAGCTGGACGGGCGCATCCGTTTGGCGAATCATTGCTACTGCCAGTTGACGGGCCATAAGGAGGCGCGCCTGCGAACGCTCACGCTGCACGACCTGACGCATCCCGAGGACCGCCCATCGCACCTGCAGCAGCACGCCCAGATGCTCGCCACCGGGGAGCCGTTCCGGATCGAGAGCCGCCTGGTGCGGGCCGACGCGAGCCATGTCTGGGCCGCCAGCCACACGGCGCTCGCCCGCGATGGCAGCGGACGGCTGGCCGGCGTCGTCGTTGCCGTGCTGGACCTCTCGTGTCGGCGGGCAGCAGACGTCGCGGTGCGGGACCTGGACGCGACCCTCGAACAGCGCGTGGCGGAGCAGGTCGCGGCCCAGGAGCGCCTTTGGCACGCGCAGCGCATGGAGTCCTTGGGCCAGTTGGCCGGCGGCGTCGCGCACGACTTCAACAACGTGCTGCAGGCCATCGCGGGGGGCGCCCGGCTGATCCAACGGCGCCCGGACAGCGTCGCCGCGGTGGAACGGCTGGCCGGGCTGATCGTGGACGCGACCGAGCGCGGCGCGGTGGTCACGCGGCACCTGCTCGGCTTTGCCCGGCGCAGCCCCTTGCAAGCCCGTGAGATCGACATCGGCCAATTGCTGACCGACCTGCGCGGCGCCCTGGCCGGCACGCTGGGGAGCCGGGTCGCCGTCGAACTCGCCCTGCCCCATGATCTGCCGCCGGCTTGGGCGGACAAGGACCAGCTTGAAACGGCGCTGGCCAACCTCCTAGCCAACGCCCGGGACGCGATGGACGGCGACGGGCAAGCGGACGGGTCGGGAGAGCCTGTCCACACGCTCAGGCTGTCGTCCGAAGCGTCGGACGGCGCCGCGGCCGGACTGGGAGCGGGGCGCTTCGTCCGGATCGACGTCGGCGACACCGGGTCCGGCATGTCCCCCGACGTACTGAAGCGCGCCACCGAGCCGTTCTTCAGCACCAAGGCGCGGGGACGCGGCACGGGCCTGGGACTCGCGATGGCGCGCGGCTTCGTCGAGCAGTCCGGCGGCGCGCTGGTCCTGCGCAGCCAGGCTGGGGAGGGGACCACGGCGAGTCTGTTCCTGCCGCAAGTCGGCCCTTCGGGAACCCGCGGCCCGGCGGACGCGGCGGCGGACGGCGCCCCGGCGTCCACCGCCGCAGAACCGCGCCGCATCATGCTGGTTGATGACGACGCCGAGGTGCTTGAAGCCATAAACGAGATGCTGGAAGCATCCGGCTATGCCGTCGAGAGCTTCAGCAGCACGGCGCCGGCCCTTTCGCACCTGGAACATGGCGGGCGGGCCGACCTGCTCATCACCGATCTGTCCATGCCGGGCACCGACGGGCTGGGGCTGATCGGAGCAGCGCAGCGGCATTGTCCGGGAATGCCTGCCATCCTGCTGACCGGCTACAACGGCGACGAGCTGGCGCCGGCTACGGCTCCCCTCACCGGCGGGCGGCTGGTCGTGCTGCAAAAGCCGATCCGGCTCGGCGCATTGCTGAAGCAGATCGCGGCCCTTCTGGCCGAGTCGGGCAGCCCGGCGCCCTGACGGCACGGCGAGGTGCGTCCCGTGCGCTTCGGCAGCCAACGTGCTGCCGAAAGTCTTTCAAGCTGCCTCTGCACATGACGTCGGACGACTTGCGGCGGAGCCGTAAGCGAGCGCCAGGACCGGACCGGCACAGACGCTTGACCGCAGCCCGCTCTGGAACATATAGTGAACACGAATAGCTTGCAGCGTCTGAAGGCTTGTAACTGGAACTGAAGACGAACAAAAGGGGTCTGTGATGCACGTGGTCCTGGCCAACTCCGCCCTAGACCTGCCGCTCCCGAGTCGCAGGGGCCATGCTTCGCGCCGGGCATGGAGCGGCGCGAGGCTGCTCGGCACGGTGGCGCAAAGCCTGGCGTTCTTCGCCGTGCTGTGGCTTCTGGCCGCCGGGCCGGGTTTCCTGTCCGCGCGGGACAGCCTCGTGCCGACCGGAACGGGCCGCTTGGCGCCTCAGGCTTCCCGGTAAAGCAGCAGGATCGCGCCGACGAGCAGGAAGCAGACCGGCCAGGCCCAGCCCGCCATGCGGCGGATCGGGCCGTCGGCCCGCAGTTCCAGCCAGCGCGCCCAGCCCGCGCCGATGCCGGCCAGCGCCAGCGGCGTGTGCGACATCTCGATCAGCAACTGGTCCTTGACGTTGGAGATCGCATGGCTGTGGGTCAGCAGCAGCGCCCCGCCCGCCGCGGTCAGCAGCGGAAACACCAGCGCCGCCCCGGGACGCCGCAGCCGCCCGGTGCGCACGCCCCACTCAAACAGCGCGAATGCCGCGATCAGCACGACGAACACGCGGTGCTGCAGCACCTCCACGTCGCGTAGGCTTTCAAAAAAGCCGATCTCGCCTAGCGGCCAAACCTCGGGATCTGACCGCACGAACAGGAACGCGGCCAGGCCGAGCAGCAGCAGCGGCCAGTGCCGCGCCGCCCGCAGCCCGCCCTGCTGCAGCAGGCCCAGGATGCCGATTCCGGCGACGAACAACCCGGCCCAATGGTGGTTGTACTCGCTCCAGGCAATGTCGGCGGCGTTGCGTGCCGGCAGTTCGCCCGATCCCGGCACGAACGCGGGTGGCAGCGTGGTCCTGGCGCGGGCGGCCTCCGCGTCCAGTTGCGCCTGCAGCGCCGGGAGCGACAGGCTGTCGTGGTCCGGGGAGGTCAGGCGCGGCGGGCGCGGCGTGTTGCGCTCGGCGATCTCGGCCCAGGTCACGCGGTCCTGCGAAAGGTCCACCGCCGGCGGCACGGAGGTCAAGGAGGCCGCAGCAAAGAAAACGCTGAAGCCGATGCCGACCTCCACCTCGGCGAAGCGCCGCAGGCGCAGCACGGGGGTGGCGGGATCGGCCCGCAGCCGCTCGACCACCAGGAAGTTGCCCAGTCCCAGCAGCAGCAGCGCCGCGAACATGGCGGCCTTGGCCCCCACCATCACGCCGTAGGCGGTGCCATACGCCGCAGCCCAGGTGCCGATGTAGAACCACGTCATCGTCGCGGCCGACAGCAGGATGCAGGCAACGCCGACCATGCTGATCCGCGAGAACCGCGCGCCCACCCGGCGGAACGCGGCCCCGTCCCGCAGCCGGCGCAGCGCCACGATGAAAAAGGGAATGCCGCCGATCCAGATCGCGGCGCCCAAGACGTGCAACCCGGTCGCGGCCATCAGCACCGGGCCGTCCGCGAGCCGGGCGGCGGCATGGGTCGTCATCACCGCCGCGGCCAGCACCACGGCGCACAATCCCAGCAG
>CALMAB010000238.1:2868-3228 GCA_937858325.1 uncultured Acetobacteraceae bacterium | reverse complement strand
GTCCCGGGCGTCCACGTTGCCCGCCAGCAGCGGCCCGAGTCCCACCCGCAGCCGCAGCTCCTTGGCGGTCAGCACCACGCCGTCGCCGATGTCGTCCACCGCGATGCCGGACGCGGTGAGGATCGGCTGCGGCAGCAAGCTCAGCGAAATGGCGCCGCCGATCCGCACCGGCCGGCCGACGCCGGAGGTGGCCAGCGCCTCGATGCTGTCCCGGTAGCGGTTCCAGTCCAGCAGGCCCGGCACCGCCCAAAGCACGGCGACCAGCACGGCCACCGCCGCGGCCACCCCGGTCCGCGCGACCCGTCCCGCGCGCACCACCCTAGGCCCGGCACGGCACGCCGGGCGTCGGCACCGGTCGAT
>CALMAB010000238.1:0-2858 GCA_937858325.1 uncultured Acetobacteraceae bacterium | reverse complement strand
GAGGCGTCCCACGCGGATGGCTAGGCCCGGCCTGACATGCCGGGCGTCGTGTCCGATTGGTCCCGCATCGGCGCAGATAGCGGCACCGCCCGGCCCGCACGCAAGCCCCGCCGCGCCCGGCTGTCCATAAAGATGCGGCGTGTTACACTGCTGCATGGTTCCATGGGGCAAACTGCTGGGCGGCGTGGCCGGGTTCGCGATGGGCGGCCCGTTCGGCGCGGTGGTCGGCGCGGCGTTGGGGCACGCGGCCGACCAGGGCGGCCTGCCGCGCATCAGCCTGGGCAACGGCCTGCCGGGCAGCTCGCCGCTGCACCCGGCGCGGATCGCCGCCATGCTCGGCCGGCGGGACCAGCTGTGCGCGGTGGCGGTGGTGGTGCTCAGCGCCAAGCTCGCGAAGTGCGACGGTCCCGTGGTGCGGTCGGAGATCGACGCCTTCAAGCGGCAGTTCCGCATCCCGCCCGAGTCGGTGCGCGACATCGGCCGGCTGTTCGACCAGGCGCGCGACAGCAGCGACAACTTCCTGCCCTATGCCGAGCAGCTCGGCGAAAGCTTCTCCGACAACCGCGGCCTGCTGGAGGACGTGCTGGCCGCGCTGTTCGCCATCGCCCGTGCCGACAAGCCGCTGACGCTCGCGGAGCAGGAGATGCTGCGCCAGATCCACCGGGCGTTCGGGCTGGACGAGCTGGCCTGGAGCCAAGCCGCCGGCGGCGCCAGCCGGGCCGCCGCCGCCACCGGCGACGACCCTTACGCCGTGCTGGGCATGCCCCGCGACGCCACGGACGAGGCGCTGCGCGGGGCTTGGCTGCGCTTGATGCGGGAGAACCACCCGGACAGCTTGGCGTCCCGCGGCGTGCCGCCGGAGTTCATTGCGCGCGCCGGGGAAAAGGTGGCGCGGATCAACGCGGCCTGGGACCGCATCAAGCGGGAACGGCGGCTGTGACTCGGCCCGGCCCGGCGGCGTTGGACCTTGAGCTGCCCATCCGTGAGCTGCCCAGCCCCAACTGGGACGCGCGGCCATCCGGCACGCCCATCGACATGCTGATCCTGCACTACACCGGGATGCCCACGGCGCAGGCGGCGCTCGACCGGCTGCGCGACCCGGCGGCCCGGGTGTCCTCGCACTACGTGGTGGACGAGGACGGCGCCGTGTGGCGGCTGGTGGAGGAGGCGCACCGCGCTTGGCACGCCGGCGTGTCCTGCTGGCGCGGGCACGACACGCTGAACAACCGGTCCGTGGGGATCGAGATCGTCAACCCGGGCCACGAATGGGGCTACCGCGCCTTTCCCGCCCTGCAGATGGCGGCGGTGTGCGACCTGTGCCTCGGCATCCTCGGCCGTCACCCGATCCCGGCGCGCAACGTCGTCGGGCACAGCGACGTGGCGCCCGACCGCAAGGAGGACCCGGGGGAGCTGTTCGACTGGCCGGGCCTCGCCGCCAACGGCGTGGGGCTGTGGCCGGCCGTGTCGTCGCACGATGCCGACGCCGCCCACGACGTATCGGCGGCGCTCCGGGCCATCGGCTACGGCGAAGGCGACCTTTCCGTGACGCTGCGCGCGTTTCAGCGGCATTGGCTGCCCGGCGCGATCAGCGGCCAGGCCGACGCCGCCACGCGGACCCGGCTGCACATGGTCGCGATGGCGTGCGGGAGGGCTTGACCTCCGTCCCGTCGGCGCGCATTCCCGGAAAGCCAGACGGCCGGACGGCCGCTGCCTCGTTCACGGCGCCGGCTTTGCCTGCGTCCTGGCCGGGGTGGAGGAAAGTCCGGGCTCCACGGGAACACGGTGCCGGCTAACGGCCGGCGGGGGCGACCCCAGGGACAGTGCCACAGAAAACAAACCGCCGATTCGCCGCGGGTTCGCCCAAAGCCAGTCGGCACGGGTGAAACGGTGCGGTAAAAGCGCACCGCGCCCCTGGCAACAGGGGCGGCAGGGTAAACCCCACCGGGAGCAAGACCGAATAGGGGTGGCCGGCGGCGCGGAACGGGTGACCATCCGCGTGACGCAGGGGCGTTTCCGCCCCGTTGCCCGGGTTGGTCGCGCGAGGCGCGCAGCGATGCGCGTCCCAGAGGAATGGCCGTCCCGGTTTCCGCGCTTTTTTGGTGCGGGGCCGGACAGAACCCGGCTTACAGGCCGTCTGGCAAATTTTTCATCCACAAAGTTATCCACAAGAACGAAACGCGAATACTGCGCGGCAGGAAATATGACTAAACCGGAATGTTTTTTTGGCCTGTAACGCACTGATTGCAAAGGACTTTTCTAACGCACGCCGCAACAAATCTTTCCAATACCTTTGACGCCCATATTTGCCCATGGTAGCCCATGTTATCCCATGCGCGCCCGCGTCGCGCAGCAGGGAGCGGGCCTGCCGCAGGACGGGCACACTCTGAGGCGGAAAGGACGGGCTGTGCGCGATGAGCCATTTCCTCGGCACGCATCAGAACCGCCTCGACGCCAAGGGCCGCGTGTCGGTCCCGGCGGCGTTCCGCGCGCTTTTGCGCGGGCCGGACGGCGGCGCGGCCGGCCTGATCCTGCGCCCGTCGCACAAGCATCCCTGCATCGAGGCCTGGCCGGAAGCGGTGTTCCAAACGCTGGCCGCCCCGCTCGACCGGCTTGATATGTTCAGCGAGGATCAGGACGACCTGATGATGACCCTTTACGCCGACGCCACGCGCGTGGAAGCGGACAAGGAAGGGCGGATCGTCTTGCCGGAGTCGCTGGTGCAGCACGCCGGGCTGGCCGAGGCCGTCGTGTTCATGGGCCTGGGCCGCACCTTCCAGATCTGGGAGCCGGCGGCGGCCGAGAAGCGCCGGGCGGAAGCGCGCAACGCCGCCCGCACCCGCGCGCTGACATTGCCAGGA
>CALMAB010000237.1 GCA_937858325.1 uncultured Acetobacteraceae bacterium | reverse complement strand
TCTGAGTCTTTCCTAGCTTCGCAGCGCATCTTCGACTCGGCCCAGAAACAACCTCTTCATGGTCGCAGCAAGGATGCGGACACGCTCCAGCAAGCACTGACCGCGGATCGCGGGGTTATGCTGCTGTGCGGAGAAGCTGGTCTCGGCAAATCGCGTCTTGTCGCATCATGGGTCCATCACTTGTCGCGTTGTCCATCGCGGACAGTGTTGACCCATGCGTTCTCGGTGCGTGACACCCGTTCTGCCACACGCGACGCGACGGTCGCCAACCTTGTTCGCCAAGCTGCCGATTTGCTGGGACCCGCCGCAATGGGCGAAGGCGCTCCCCCTGGTACGCTGCTGTCCGACCGATTTGCTCAACTGTTGCAATTGGATCAGGAGGACGACCGGTCCTTGATTGTCATCATCGATGGCCTTGACGAAGCTGGGGAGTTGGTCGCGCCGTGGGCCTTTCGGTTCGGCAGGGGTGTGTTTGTGCTTGCAACGTGCCGCGTCGCGCACGGTGTGATCCCGCGCATTCTTGCGCAATGGCATAATCGTGCTATCGAAGCGGAGCAGTTGCTGCTCGAACATCCGCTCGGGCCTTTGGATGAAAGAGACGTTGCTCTCTGTACTTCAGAAGCGACTGGCCAAGTATTTAGAAGCTCGGATCCGATCTTTTCGGCTATTATGAAATCCGGAGAAGTAATACCGCTCTTCATGAAATTTATTCTCAATGATGAGGCTGCAGGCCTAGTTACTGGGGAGAGAGATGGGTTTCTCGAATACGCCAAGCAGCGCCTGCACGAGGAGTTCAAGCGGCGCATCAAGACCCAAACCGTGCTGCCTTCGGCCGAGACGGCCGTCATGCTGTTCTGGGCGCTGCTGGCATCCGGCCCAGCGGCAAACGCTTCGCGTTCCCGCGAGATCACCATGCGCAAGGTGGACGGCTGGCAGACGCCCGGCGAAACGCTGGCCGACCCTGTGCCGGTTGACCTCGCCGCCTAACCAGAGCCAACACCAGCCCGCCGGAGGCGACCCGACCAAGCCATTTCCACGCAAGTCGCGACGGCACCTGGCTTGGCGCCGCAGCCAACTATTGGCGGGTCGCGCCCGTCTTGTCCAGCAGCTTCCAATCCCTGTCCCCGGCGCACACTGTTTTGGGTTCGGGTGATGCAACGCTGGTCAGGCCGGCAACAGCACGTCCCGCAGCACCACCGTGGACGGCCGCCACCCGTCCGGCGCATCGTAGTTACCGGCAGTAGCCGCCACAACCAGATCGAGATGCGGCAGCAGGAACAGCCGTTGTCCACCGTTCCCGACGGCGCTCACCGTCCTCTCCCACCTGACACCGGCATCAGCATCGCCGACCGGGGTAGCGCCCACATACCAGTGATAGCCGTAATGTCGGCCATCCGGCATCGACGCCGCGGGTTTGAGGGCAGCCGCAAGCCAGTCCTCCGGCACGATCTGCCGCCCGCACCAACATCCACCTTTCATCACGAGGACGCCAATCCTCGCCAGGTCGCGCGGCGTCATCCGCAGGCCGGAGGCTGCAATCGCTTCACCGCCCGAGCCGCGTTCCCACTCGGTGACGGTGATGCCGAGCGGTTCGAACAGCACGTCGCGCGCGTAGTCCTGCACCGCCCGTCCGGTTCCCTTTGCGATCAGGCTCACCAGCAGCGCCGTCGCCCCGCCGTTGTAGGTCCAGCGCAGGCCGGGCGGTTCGACAATGGGCCGCTCCAACACGTAGCGGCAGCGATCAACGGCGCGGTCCATCGCAATCTCGCTGTTTCGCGGGTCGGAGCAAGGGATGGTGAGTTCGTCCCACTCCGTGCCGAGCGTCATGGTCAGCGCATGGCCAACCGTCAGGCGCTGGCGGGCGAGATCGGCTGCAAGCTCGGGGTATTCCGGAAACTGCTCCAGCAGCGACGCTTGCGGCCCCGGCACGCGGCCATTTCAGGCTGGGTAGCATGCGGCTTCGGTGAGCCTATCGAGGAGCACGCGCGGGATTGTTGCTGTGTTCTGGGCGTGCGGCGACGTTGAGAAAGCCTGTGCGATCCAAAGCTGGCGGCGGACGGCGGCGAGCGCGTCGGAGAAGGTGACGGCGCGTTTGGCATACCAAGCGGCGCGCCTGGGCAGGACAAGGCCGCGCGCGGCCAGGTCGCTGGCCCAGAGCGTCACAAACGGGAACAGGGCGAGCAGGCACGGGGTGGTGCGGGCGATGGCCAGATCCGACCATTGGCGCTGCGTTTCCACGCCCAGGTGCCGGCGCACCGCGGCGAATGTGACCTTAACGGACCAGCGGCGCACGAACAGCTGTAGGATGGCGACCGGGTCGGCGGTTTGGTCCGTGCACAGGAACGCCTGCGGCTCGAACTCGCCGGCCAGGTCTCGGACCAGC
>CALMAB010000236.1 GCA_937858325.1 uncultured Acetobacteraceae bacterium | reverse complement strand
CCCACCTGCAGGTCGCCAAGGTCGCCGCCAAGAACCGGGCGGAAACCCGCGTGCTTTCGCTCGACCTGCCGGCCCGGCGGGAGGAGATCGCCCGCATGTTGGCCGGGGAACGGGTGACGGAGGCCGCCCGCGCCGCCGCCGACAGTTTGCTCGGCACCGCGGCGTGAAGGCGGACGCATGACGGAGGTGGAAGCGGCGGAGGCGCTCGCGGCCCTGGCCGCGGAGATCGCCCGGCACGACCAGGCCTACCACGAGCAGGACGCGCCGCTGATCAGCGATGCGGAGTACGACGCGCTGCGGCAGCGCAACGCGGCCCTCGAGGCCGAATTCCCGCATTTGATCCGTCCCGATAGCCCCAGCCGCCGAGTGGGCGCGGCACCCACGGCCGGCTTTGCCAAGGTGCGCCACCGCGTGCCGATGCTGTCCCTCGACAACGCGTTCGACAGCGCGGACTTTTCCGAGTTCTGCGCCCGCATCCGCCGCTTCCTGCATTTGCCGGAGGACGCCGGCCTGTCCTTTGTCGCCGAACCGAAGATCGACGGCCTGTCCATCAACCTGCTGTATGAGAACGGCGCCCTTCTGCGCGGCGCCACCCGGGGCGACGGCACGGAGGGGGAGGACGTGACCGCTAATCTTCGCACCATGCGGACTGTGCCCGACCGCCTGCCCGGCCTCTCCCCCGCCCTGATCGAAATCCGCGGCGAGGTGTTCATGACCAAGGCCGACTTTCTGGCGCTCAACGCGGCTCAGGCCGCGGCGGGGCAAAAGGTGTTCGCCAACCCGCGCAACGCCGCCGCCGGGTCGCTCCGCCAGCTTGACCCGGCCATCACGGCGACCCGGCCGCTGTCCTTGTTTGCCTATGCCCTGGGCGACGTGCAGGGGAGCGTTCCCGGCACCCACTCCGCCTACCTGGAGCAGCTCCGTGCTTGGGGGTTCCAGGTCAACCCGCTGTCCCGCATGTTGGCCAGCGAGGCGGAGGTGGCGGCGTTCCAAGAGGCGACCGCCCTGGCCCGTGCCGGCCTGGGCTACGACATCGACGGCGTGGTTTACAAGCTCGACGACCTCGCCTTGCAACGCCGCCTCGGCTTCGTCGGCCGCGCGCCGCGCTGGGCCATTGCCTGGAAGTTCCCGGCGGAGCAGGCGGTCACGACCCTGGAGGACATCCGCATCCAGGTCGGCCGCACCGGCGCGCTGACCCCCGTGGCGTCCTTGGCGCCCGTGAACGTCGGCGGCGTGCTCGTCACCCGCGCGACCCTGCACAACGAGGACGAGATCGCCCGCAAGGACGTGCGCGTCGGCGACACCGTGCTGCTGCAGCGCGCCGGCGACGTGATCCCGCAAATCGTGCAGGTCATGCCCGACCGCCGCCCGGACGGCGCCGCGTCCTTCGTGCCGCCGGAAACCTGCCCCGCCTGCGGCAGCTTGGCGGTGCGCGCTGCGGGCGAGGTGGTGCGCCGCTGCACCGGCGGCCTGATCTGCCCGGCGCAGACCGTCGAGCGGCTGATCCACTTCGTGTCCCGCGGCGCCTTCGACATCGACGGCTTGGGCGAAAAATCCATCCAGGAGTTCCATGGCCTCGGCTGGCTGCACGGCCCGGCTGACATCTTCCGGCTGGAACGGCACCGCGCCGAGTTGCTGACGCGCGAGGGCTGGAAGGAAAAATCCGTCAGCAACCTGATGATGGCGATTGAAAGCCGCCGCACGGTGCCGCTGGACCGTTTCATTTATGCCCTCGGCATCCGCCGGGTCGGCGACACCAACGCCAAGCTGCTGGCCCGGCACTACGTCAGCTATGCCGCCTGGCGCGCGCAGATGCTGGCGGCAACGACGGTTGGCAGCGACGAGCGTTCGGCCCTCGGCAGCATCTTGGGGGTCGGCAAGGCCTTGGCGGACGAGCTGGCGGCGTTCTTCGTCGAGCCGCGCAATCTGGCCGCGCTGGACGACCTGGCGGCGCTGCTCACCATCCAGGACGCCAAGCCCACCGCGACCGCGGACGGCGTGCTCGCCGGCAAGAACCTGGTGTTCACCGGCACGCTGGAGACCATGAGCCGCCCGGAGGCCAAGGCGCGGGCGGAGGCGCTGGGCGCCCGCGTCACCGACAGCGTGTCGAAGCGGACGGACCTGCTGATCCTGGGTGCCGATGCGGGATCGAAGGCGAAAAAGGCAGCGGAACTGGGCGTGGCAACGGCGACGGAGGCGGAGTGGCGGGAGATGGCGGGGTTTTAACGGAGCGGCGCGCACGCCGCCTCCAGCCAGTCCCGCGTCGCACCGTCCAGCGCCGGCCCGACCTCCGCCAGAACCCTGGCATGGTACTCGTCGATCCAGCGCCGTTCCTCGGCCGTCAGCAGCGCCGGGTCGATCAGCCGCCGGTCGAACGGGGCCAGGGTCAGGGTCTCAAACTCCAGGAACGGCTTCTTGGCCGCGGGGCGGTCCGCCGTTTGCACCAACAACAGGTTCTCCAGCCGGATGCCGTAGGCGCCGGGCAGGTAAAAGCCCGGCTCGTCCGACAGGATCATGCCCGGTGCCAGCGGCACCATGCGCCCGGCGCGCGACAGGCTCGCGGGACCCTCGTGCACTGACAGGTAGCTGCCCACGCCGTGGCCGGTGCCGTGGTCGTAGTCCAGCCCGGCTTGCCAAAGCGCGCGCCGGGCAAAGGCGTCCAGATGCGGTCCGGCCACCCCTTGCGGGAACAGCGTCGTCGCCAGCGCGATGTGGCCCTTCAGCACGCGGGTGAACCGGTCGCATAGCTCATCCGGCGGCGCGTCCGGCCCGGTCCAGACCGTGCGGGTGATGTCGGTGGTCCCGTCCAGGTATTGCGCCCCGCTGTCGATCAAATAGGCCTCGTTGGCGCGGAGCGGCCGGTCCGTCTCGGCCGTCACGCGGTAATGGATCACCGCGCCGTGCTCCCCGGCGCCGGAGATCGCGGGGAAGCTCTCACCCCGAAACTCCGGGGCCGCTTGCCGGAAGGCGAGCAGCTGCTCGGCAGCCGCGACCTCGGTCAGCGACGAGCGGTCGGCGCCGTCCAGCCAGTGCAGGAAGCGGCAGACGGCCACGGCGTCCCGCGCATGGGCCGCCCGGGTGCCAGCCTGCTCCGTAGGGTTCTTGCAGGCCTTGGGCAGTTGGCAGGGATCGGTGCCGTCGAGGACCGCGGCGTCTGCCTGTTCCAGCGTTTTGGCGAACCACACGGGCGACCCGGCGGCATCCACCCGCACCCGCTGCCCCGACAACTGCGCCAAAGCCCCCGCAAGCATGGTGCGGCCCATCACCGTCACGTCAGGTCCCAACCAGTCCAGCGTCTCCGGCGGCAGTTTCTCCGGTTCCATGAACAGGGTCGCCGTGTCGTTCGCGCGCAGCAGCACGAAGCCCAAGGCGAACGGCGTGTATTCGATGTCGCCACCGCGCAGGTTCAGCAGCCAGGCGAGGGACGCCGGGTCGGTGATGACGGCGACATCCTGGTTGTCCGCCCGCAGCGCCGCCGCCACGTCCGCCCGCTTCTCGGCCGAGGAACGGCCAGCATAGGCCAGCGGGTGCGGCACCACCGGCGCCGACGGGGCGGCGGGGCGGTCGGCCCAGGCGAGATCGACCGGGTTCGGCTCGGCCCGCACCATCTCCAAACCGACGTCGGAAAAGCGTTTCAGGCCGTCCTGGCTGATGAGCCACGGGTCGTAGCCAATCCGGGCGCCGGACGCGGCGTGCTCCTTGAGCCAAGCCGGCGGCGGCTGCTCGGTGATGTGGCACGCCTCGTACAGCGCCGCATCCGTTTGGGCCGCGAGCTGCAGCGTGTAGCGCCCGTCCGTGAACACCGCCGCCCGGTCCATCAGCACGACGGCCAGCCCGGCACTGCCGGTAAAGCCTGTGAGCCAGGCAAGCCGCTCGGCCGCGGGCGGCACATACTCGCCCAGGTGCTCGTCAGCCCGCGGCACGATGAAGCCATCCAGGCCCTGCGCCGCCATCGCCCTCCGCACGAGGGCCAACCGCTCCGCTAACTGCATGATCACGCCATCTTCATATTTTGTCATAGCTCAGGCATTTCGACCGCGCTGTGCGCATGTCAGGCAGCGTAACAATGCACAGGGCGTTGCGGCGCGGCGAGCGCATATTCAGCCTGTGCCACGGGAGCGACGCACTGGACGTGCCGGCTCGGATCGTGGCGCACGTGAGTGTTTGAGGATAGTGAAATGAACGCCCCGCTTGCCAAGGAGCAGATTGCGCTCCTGATGTCCGACAGTCTGACGTACCGGAGTCCGGTCGTCGAGGGCACGGACGGCACGATCACCGATGCCCGTCCGGCCCCGCGCAGCCTGGCCCCCCGTAGCTTGGCCCAGCGCATCGGCAGCTTTGTCTCCGGCCTGCTCGCCGTGTCGCGCCGCCGTGCGGTGCTCGACGAGCTGTCTTCGCTGAGCGACCGCGAGTTGGCCGACATCGGCCTGAACCGCGGCGAGTTGAGCCGCGTGTTCGATCCGCAGTTCGTCAAGACACGCGAGCGCAAGCCCGCGCCGGGCGTCCGCCCGATCGTCGCGATTTGACAACGCAGGGGCGGGCTGACTCAACCTGCCCGCTCCGCCTTACGCATAACCAGCGTCGCCCAGTTGCCTTCCCGCCAGGTCGCCTCCAGCCGGAGGCCCTGGCGGCGGTGTGCCGCCAGCACCATGCGTGCCTGGCTCGCTAGAAGCCCCGCCAAGATCGCCGCGCCGCCCGGCGCCAAGCCGCGCGCCAAGTCCCGCGCCATCCGGCAAAGCGGCCGGGCCAGGATGTTGGCGAGCACCAAGTCGTAAGGCGCGCTTGCCTGAACGGCGCGCGAATGCCAGCCGTTGCCCAGCACGGGCCGCACCAGCCGCCCCACGCCGTTCGTTGCCGCGTTCTGCCCGGCCACCCTGACCGACCACGGCTCGATGTCCGTCGCCAGTACGGGCCGCCGCAGCAGCTTCGCCGCTGCCATGGCCAGGATGCCGGACCCGGTTCCCAGGTCGAGCACCCGCCGCGGCCGGCGCCGGGCCACGGTTTCCAGCGCGCGCAGGCAGCCGCGCGTCGAACCATGCTCCCCCGACCCGAACGCGAGGCCCGCGTCAAGCGTCAGCGTCAACCGGCCCGGCGCCGCGGGGCCGGCCTCATGCGTGCCGCGCACCGCGAACCTCCGGCCCACGCGCTGTTCCGGAAAGGACTCCCGGGTCCGGGCCAGCCAACCCTCTGCCTCCGTCGTTTCCCGGCGTAATGTGGCCGGGACGCCGCTGACCAAGGCCGCGAGGGCCAGCGCATCCTGCAGCCGGGCCTCGTCCGCGCCGGCGTCGCGCACGCCCTCCACTCGCCAGATGCCGCGCGCCTCGTCGGCAAAGAAGAAGCCCACCGTCGCGCAGACGGTGCTCAGGGCGGCCTCGTACGCCTCCACCGCCGCGTCCGGCACTTCGACGGACAGGGTTTCCAGCGGCGCGGCGTGCCGCCTCATGCTTTCTCCACGAAGCGGTCCAGCAAGCGTTTCTGCCCGGCCTTCTCGAAGGCGATGTCCAGCCGGTCGTCATCGACGGCCAGCACCTGGCCGTAGCCGAACTTCTGGTGGAACACCCGGCTGCCCACCGCGATGGCGTCCTGCCGGGCCGGCCGGGCCGGCTGCTCCCAGGCCTCGACGACACGCGACGCCGCCGGCCGCCGGGCAGTGAGCGGACCGCCGGCGAACACGCTGGGCGCGGAGATTAGCCGCGTTTCCCGCTGCATTGCC
>CALMAB010000235.1 GCA_937858325.1 uncultured Acetobacteraceae bacterium | reverse complement strand
GTAGCCCGTCACCATCCAGGGGCCGTTCCACAGGCCCGGCGTGGTGGGCGCGCGGCTGTACTGGGTCGCGTTGATGTAGTCGCCGGGCGCCTTGGCGGCGGCGGCCACGGGACCTTCCAGGTGCTCCGGCACCACCTGGTCCCACATCATGAAGTCCGACAGCACGCGCGGCAGGTGCAGCACGGCGGTCGCGTCGTCCACCACGTCGGCCGAGGCGGCGCGCTCCCAAGGGTAGGTGTTGCTGAAGCCGGCGTCCG
This sequence comes from uncultured Acetobacteraceae bacterium, assembly GCA_937858325.1. Lineage (GTDB taxonomy): Bacteria > Pseudomonadota > Alphaproteobacteria > Acetobacterales > Acetobacteraceae > CAHJXG01. The sequence goes on along the minus strand of CALMAB010000235.1, from coordinate 3,546 downwards.
GGTTCTGCGCCAGCTTGAGGGTGAAGGCGACGTCGCGCGCCGTGACCGGGTGGCCGTCGCCCCATTGCAGGCCGGGCTTGAGCTTGATGGTGACGGCCATGCCCTTCTTGCCGTCGGGCAGGTCCTCGATGCGGGCCAGGCCGTTCTCCAGCGAGGGCAGCTCGGCGCACAGCAGGCAGACCGGCTTCCAGTCCTTGTCAAAGGCGCTGATCTGCCGCTGCGCGAAGGAAAGGGCGTAGAGCTTGATGACCGTCGGGTCGATGGTCGGGTGCAGGCTGGGGGGAAACTGTGCGGAGCCGATCACCAGCTCGTCCTTGGCCTGCGCAGGACCTGCGAGCGCCGCAAGGAAAGGCAAGGCGAGCAGGAAGCGGCGCATGGCTGGGGGACTCGGCTAAATGGCGGCGCAGCATAGACCGGGGATCGCACGGCGCGTCAATGCAAGAATCGTGCCTATTTAGCAACGTTACGCCGCTTGGCGCTGGTAAAGCACACTCCTGACCCGCCCGCTGTTCACCCGCAGCCCGGTGATGGCGCCGGCCGCGTCCCGCAAAGCCTCCACGTCCAGCCAGAACGGGAGCAGGTCCGGCACGGGGATGCGGATTTGGTCGCCCTGTATCGGCTCCACCCGCCACGGGCCGCCGCGCGTCACCGGTCCCCCGATCGTGACCTGCACGCCGTCGCCGTCCGGCTCGATGGTCCAGTCCGCGTCCATTTCCTCGCTGCGGTAGCGGCCCGGCAGCCCGTCCGGCAGCGCCGCGCCGGGCGGGACACGGCGGAACGTGGCAACGTGCCCGGCGTCGAGTTCCACCTCAACCGTGTCCACACCCACCGGGCACAGCGCGAAGGAGGTCATGCCGCGCACGGCGCCGAGGCGGCCGTCGGGCAGCACCGAAGGCTCGAACGGCTGGCCGAAGGTGACGAAGCTGGCCGCGTCCTCCGGCGTCACGGCGATGTCCAGCGTGGTGCCGGACACCGGGTCGAGCCAGCGCCCGGCCAAGGGCCGCACGGCGTCCGGGTCGGCAGGCCGGGGCGCCGGCGCCGCGCCGGGGCGGGCGTCGAGCAACAGGTCGAGCACCTGGTGCGCCAGGAGCAAGGGATCGGCGTCCGCGCGGTTGGCGATGGCGATCACCGTGACGCCCTGCTCCGGCACGCGCAGGAACTCGGTGCGGTAGCCCGGCCACAGCCCGCCATGCCCCACGGTGCGGACGCCGCGATACTCGCGGGCCACCTGGCCGCGGGCGTAAAGGTTCACCGTGCCGTTGGCGAACGGCGCCTGCGTCGCGAGCGCCCCGGCCAGGTCCGGGTGCGTGTCGAGCCACAGGCTCCAAAGCGCCAGGTCCTCCACGCCGGACACGAGGCCGCCCTCCCCGTGCAGCGGAAAGGCGTGCGGCGCGCGCATCCAGGCGCCGTCGCGGCGGACGTAGCCGGTGGCGAGGCCGGGCACCACCGCGCCGACCTGCTCCACCAGCCGGGTGCGGGCCATGCCGGCCGGGGCGAAGATGCGGCGGTCCAGAAAGGCCGGCAGCGCCTCGCCGCTCACCCGCTCGGCGATGCGCCCGAGCAGGAGGAAGTTGGAGTTGCTGTACAGGAACCGGCTGCCCGGCGCGAAGTTCAGGGTGCGCTGGCGCAGGATGCCGGCCATCAGCTCGTCTGAGCGCACCAACTGGCCGAGGTTGGCCCCGCCCAGGCGCATGATGCCGAGCATGTCGCGGATGCCGCTGGTGTTGTGCAGCAGGTGCGAGATCGTGACCGGGGCGCCCATGTCCGGGAACTCCGGCAGGTGCTCCCGCACGTCGTCCTCCAGCCGCAAGCGGCCCTCGTCCTCCAGCATCAGCACGGCGGCGCAGGTGAACTGCTTGGTGACGGAGGCGACACGGAACGCCGTTTCCGGCCCAATCGGCACGCCCAGTTCCAGGCTGGCCAGCCCGGCGCAGCAGTGCACGGTCAGCTCGCCGTCCTGCACCACGCCCACCGCGCCGCCAGGGTTGCCGTCACCCCCGTGCAGCCCGTCCAGCAGGCGCCGCACCCCGCGCGCCAGCGCCAGCCGTGCGAGGCCGGTCACGGCTCGCTCCGCCACAGCTCGGCTTGTTGCGAGAAGGGCTGCCCGGTGCCGTTCGGCCCGAAGCCGCGCAGCCAGGTCGGCGCCGCCTGCGGGATCACGGCGATGAACAGCGGCAAGGCCGGCAGGCGCTCGGCATAGATGCGCTGCATGGCGGACCACGCGGCCCGGCGCTTGGCCGGGTCAAGCTCGGTGTCCGCGGCGCTGATCGCCGCGTCGAAGGCCGGGTCGCTGAACCCGGTGGCGTTCGACCCGCTCCAGTTGTTCGCCTCCGTTGGGATCATGTCGGAGCCGAGGGTGGTGCGCGGGCTTTCGCCGACCAGGCTGCTCCAGCTGTACATCACGAGGCCCGGGAACGCCCGGTGCTTGGTGGTCTGGCCGAACAGGGTGCGGGACGGCTCGGTGCGGAGCGTGGCCTCCACGCCCACCGCCTTCCAGGCGTTCTGCATGACGGCCTGCAGCAGCTCGATCACGCGGAAGCCCGAAGCGGCCAGGAACTCGACGCTCAAGCGCTGCCCGGCGGCGTTGCGGCGTGTCCCGTCCGGGCCGGGGGTCCATCCGGCCTCGTCCAGCAGGCGTTTCGCTGCGGCCGGGTCATACGGCACGGGCGGCACGGAGGGGTCGAACTCCGGGTTCTTCGGGCTGACGAAGCTGGTGGCGATCACCGCCTTGCCGCCGTACAGCCGGTCGTTGATGGCGCGGCGGTCCACCGCCATCAGCAGCGCCCGGCGCACCCGCACGTCCGCGAGGATCGGGTTCGTGGCGCTCGCGTCGATGTGGGCGTAGTTGAGGCTCGGGGCGTAGCTGTAGGCGAAGCGGTCGGGGTACTGCTTCTGCAACGCCAGCGCCTGGTCGAGGGTTAGGCTGTAGTCGATGTCGATGTCGCCGGACAGCAGGTTGGCCTGCAACGCCGCGGTGTCGCCGATGAAGCGCATCGACACCTGCCGGAAGCCCGGGGCCGGACCCGGCCAGTGCGGGTTGGGCAGGAGGGTGATGGCGCTGCCGGACTGGTAGCCGCTGACCGCGAACGGGCCGTTCCACAGGCCGGGGTTGAGCGGGTTGCGGTTGTACTCCGTGGTGTTGATGTACTCGCCGGGTCCGTGGGCGCGCTCGAAGATCGGCCCCTCGATGTGCTCCGGCAGCACCTGGTCCCACAGCGCGAAGGAGTTGAGCACGCGGGGGAGGTGCAGCACGGCGGTGTGGTCGTCCACCACGTCCACGCCGCTGGCGCGGGTCCAGGCGTAGGTGTTGCTGAACCCGGCGTTCGGGTCGCGCCCGACGCGCCAGGTGAAGGCCAGGTCCCGCGCCGTGACCGGCACGCCGTCGCCCCAGCGCAGGTCGGGGCGCAGCTTGATCGTGACGGCCATGCCCTCGCCGTCCCGTCGCGCCAGGCCGTTCTCCAGCGTGGGGACCTCCGTGCACAGCAGGCAGATCAGCTTGTTGTCGGCGTCGTAGGTGGTCACGGTGCGGGTGGCGAAGCCGAGCAC
>CALMAB010000234.1 GCA_937858325.1 uncultured Acetobacteraceae bacterium | reverse complement strand
GTGTCGCGCAACCGTTCGGTGCCCAACCCGGTGTTCGAGCAGCTCAAGGTGCGCAACATCGAGAACGACGCGGTGATCGCTTCCTTGCAGCGGCAAATCCAGGACGCGACGCGCGAACGCGACCGCTTGGAGGAGATCGCGCGCGGTGCGCCGCAGCTGCAGGCGGACTTCGCCAACGTGAACCGGGACTACGAGGTGCTGCGCAGGAACTACGACGACCTGCTGGCCCGCCGCGAATCGATGCGGATTTCAAGCGCGGCGGAGGCGGACGGGGACAAGGTGAAGGTGCAGGTCATCGACCCGCCGCAGGTCCCGCAGAACCCCGTCGCGCCCAAGCGGGTGCTGCTGGTGTCCGGCGTGCTGGCGGCGGGCTTCGCCGCGGGGATCGGCTTGGCGCTGCTGCTGGTGCAGATGGACCAGTCGTTCCACACGGTCGAGGACCTGCGCGCCATGGGGTTCCTGGTCGTGGGCGGCGTGTCGTTCCTGGGGGAAACGGTGTCGTTCAGCCGGCGCGCCCTGGCCTTCGGCGTGTTCGCGCTGGCCGTGTCGGTGCCGATGATCCTCTACACGGGCCTGCTGATGCGGTTGGTCAAGACGGCCGTGGTGGTGTGAGCGGCCGTCCCACCGTCCGGAGGCGTTAGGTTATGTTGAACAAATGGCGGTAAGGTGGCGCACCTGAGCTGAAGGTGCCGCCATGCCGTCCTCTGATCGAGCGTCGTTCGACCCAGCCTTGCTCAAGCCGGCCGCAGGAAACGGCGCTGACCGGGATCGCTTGCACGCCGCAGCCGACGAGCCGTCGCCTTGGCCATGGAGGGTTGCCGTGCCGCTGATCGCCGGGCTGTCCTTGGCGCTCTGGGCTGGTCTTGCGGGGATCGTCAGGTTGCTCGGCGGCGAATGATGGCGCAGCCGGGCCACCGTGGCGGTGCTTGGGCCACATCCAGTGCAAGCGCCCCGCGTTTCACGGGAACGGAACGAATGCCCGAATCGGGCCGGCCGCACCATCCTGGTCCCGTGAAGCGGGCGCCTCCTTGACCATCCGGCAGTGCGCGGTCCTGGTGGGCGGCCTCGGCACCCGTCTCGGCCCCATCACGGCGACAACCCCGAAGCCGCTGCTGACCGTCGGCGGCCGGCCGTTCCTGGCGTGGCTGCTGCGGGAGGTGGCGCGCTACGGCATCACCGACGTGCTGCTGCTGACCGGCCACCTGTCGGAAGTCCTGCAGGCGGGCCTGCAGGACCTGCGTGGGCGGCTGCCGCGGGCGGTGACGGTGGCAACCAGCGAGGAGCCGGTGCGCGCCGGCACCGGGGGCGCACTGCACCACGCCCGGGAGCACCTGCACGACAACTTCCTGCTGCTGAACGGCGATTCGCTGTTCGACTGCGACCTGGCCCCGCTGCTCGTTCCCGAGCCGGGGGTGATGGGCCGCCTGGCGCTGCGCCGCCTTCGGGACGCTTCGCGCTACGGCATGGTCGAGTTGGACGGCGACCGGGTCACGGCGTTCCGGGAGCGCCCAGTGTCCGGTTTGCCCGGCGAAACCCAGGGGGTTTGCGCCGGCCTCATCAACGGCGGCATCTACCGGCTGGACCGCCGGGTCGTGGACCGCACGACGGCGGTGTGCTCGCTGGAGCGGGACGTGCTGCCGGACCTAGCCCGCGACGGCCTGCTGCGCGGGACGGAAAGCACGGGCTGGTTCATCGACATCGGCGTCCCGCCCGACCTGGAACGCGCGCAAGCCGAGCTGCCCCGGCGGCTGGCCCGGCCCGCGCTGTTCCTTGACCGGGACGGGGTGTGCAACATCGACCACGGCTGGGTCGGCACGCGGGACCGCTTCGAGTGGGTGCCCGGCGCCAAGGCGGCGATCCGCCTGGCCCATGCCCGCGGCTGGCACGTCTTCGTCGTCACCAACCAATCCGGCGTGGCGCGCGGCCTGTATGACGAGGCGGCGGTGCATGACCTGCACCGCTGGATGCTGGAGGAGGCGCTGCGCGCCGGCGGCACCATCGACGACGTGCGCTACTGCCCGTTCCATCCCGAAGCGGCCGTGCCGGCCTACCGCCGCAGCAGTTCCTGGCGCAAGCCGCAGCCTGGCATGATCCTGGACCTGCTGCGCGCCTGGGACCTCGACCCCGGGCGGTGCGTGCTGGTCGGCGACCAGGCCACCGACATGGCCGCCGCCGCCGCGGCCGGCGTCGCCGGACACCTGTTCCCGGGCGGCGACCTGGCGGAGTTCGTCCGGCCCATCCTCGATGGGCACGGGGCAGGGCCGCCTTTGTAGCGCCGCCTTACTGCTGCGCGCTTTCCGCCAACGCCGCGACCCGCGCGGTCAGGTCGGTCTGCGCGTCCACGAAGCCGCGCAGCAGGGCGTCGGCCCGCTGCTGCTCGGCGGGGCTGAGCCGTTTGGGGGAAGCAATGACGGCGGCGACCAGGACCGGCGCGTAGGCGGTGCCGAACAGGCTGTCGCGGGCCTGGCGGATGCGGCCCGCCATCCCGTCCGGGGCCGGCACGCCGTCGGTCCAGCTTGCGACCGCGACGGAGCGGGCCGGGCCGACCGTGTGGATCAGCGACCATTCGCCTCCGGCCTGCGCCGCCGGCAGCGCGGCAACCGTTGCTTCCTCGGCGGAGAGTTCGCCGGTGATGCGCCGACGTTCCCGCACCAGGCTGTTCGCGGTGGAGCGGCGCGGGAACGCCTCGACCGTCACGGCCAGTTGCTGTCCCGCGCAGGACAGGGTGGTCGTGACGCGC
>CALMAB010000233.1 GCA_937858325.1 uncultured Acetobacteraceae bacterium | reverse complement strand
AACGCCGGCTCCGGCGCGTCCGGCGCCCGTGACCGCGCTTCCTGGGCCAGGGCCAGCGCGCGGTCCGCCTCGCCCGCATCCCGCGCCGCGCGCGCCGCGGCCAGCAGGTCCGGCAGGATCAGGACCCCACGAAGACCGGCGTGAACGGAAAGCTGCGGCCGGGGTGGCCCGTCATGCGGCTGCGGGGATCGGTGTCCCAGTAGTTGCCGCCGGCCGCGTCTCGCCGGCAGGCATAGGACCCGGCGGTCGTCTTGCCGTATTTCGGCTCGCCGGGACCGTAAGCGAACCCTTCGTAGCGGTCGGCCCAGACCACCGGGTCCTGCCCGCACGCAAGCCGGGCAGCGTCCTCGGCCCCAAACGTCCGGATCGCGCCGAGCAGCAGCCCGGGATCGGCAGCGCCGGAGTTCTCGGCGCGCGCCGGGGCCGCCAGCAGCAGGGTCAAACCGAGAGCCAAGGCGTTCGCGAGTCGCATGGTCATGCCGCGGAGCAGGGAAGGGTGCCCATGATGGTGCCGCAAATGGGTCTGCGAGGCCAGCCAGACTACCCGAGTCCCGCTTGTGTCAGCGGCCCCTTGCTCCCTTGGGCCGGCACAGCCCCATGGCCGTGGCTATCGTGCATCACCCGGCTTGTGAAGTGACTGCCGCCGTTTCCGGCATCCGCAGCAAATGTGCTTGCGTTCAAACTCCCCGTGGCGAATGCCGCGAAAGAGTTATACGAATCTCGTGTCCAGTCGGGAGAGTAAAGCGATGCAAAATATTGCACCGTTAGAAAATATTAGACAAAGCAAAAATCACCATAATCTACGGGGGGAGTAAGACAAGTGCGCAGCAGAGGGTTAGCGTTGGCTCGGTTGCTCCTGCAGTTTGGGCTGGGCGGTCTGGTTTGTGTGCTGTTGGCCATGGGCTTTGCGACGAAGGCAGGAGCGCAGGAGATCGAACCCTACGAGTTCGTGCCGTTGCCCGCCGGCACCAACCTCGCGGTCGGCTACTACGTTTACGGACACAACACCGAATTCAACGTCGCCCGGGGATCGACGATCAAGGACTCTGGCGTCGAGATCAACGTCGCCATTGCCCGCTATGTTCACTACGTTGACATCAAAGGGTTTCCAGCCGGCTTCCAGATCATCCAAGCCTTCGGCTCGCTGTCAGCCGCCCATATCGATGGCCAAAGGCTCGGAAGCGCCTTTGGCGCGCAGAACACTACCCTCTCGGCATTCATCTGGCCCTACGTCAACACGGCGACCAAGAGCAATGTCATCCTCGTCGGCTTCCTCGACCCGCCGGACGGCTCTTATGACAAGCGGTCTGCCATCAACCTCGGCGACAACCGCTGGCGCGGCGACGTGCAGCTTGGCCTGTCCCAGGGCATCACGGACAGCCTCGCCTTCGACGCCGCCTTCGACGTGCAGTTCTACGGCGACAACGACAGCTACGTTCCCGGCAACCGGCGGCTCAGCCAAGACCCGACCTACCGCGCGCAGCTTTGGGCCAACTGGCGCTGGAACCCGGCCTTCACGACATCGTTCGGCTACGAGGGCTTCTTTGGCGGGTCGCAGCAGGTAAATGGCCGTTTTGCCGGTACCAAGACGGAGGTGCAGCGCTTGCGCGCCAATGCCGCCCTGTTCCTGACGCCGCGGCTTCAAACGATGCTGGAACTCAACCACGACGTCAAGGTCGTCGGCGGGTTCAAGCAGGATTTCGGGGCGACGCTCCGGGTCCTTTATGTATTCTGATCGCGCTTGAGGCGGGCAGGCATCCGTGCCCGCCCACCGCAGGGAACGGGGACGTACACACTATGAACACGATCATACGCCTTTCGGCCGCTGCGATGTTCCTCCTGCTCGCCGCCTGCAGCAACCAGAACGCCAAGCCCACCTCCAGCGCCGCCAACCCGACGGAGGTGCAGTTCACCACCGACGCCTACCAGATCATCGAGTTCGACCGCCAGGAAGGCGCGCTGGCCAAGACGCAGGCGCAGTCGCCTGCCGTGAAGGCGATCTCGGAGCAGCTCACCAACCAGGCCAACGGGTTCGCCGCGCGCCTGGCACCCACCGCGGCGGCAGCGTCCATCAAGCCGCCGTCCATCCTTCGCGAGGATTTGCGGGTGCGCCTCGGGCACATGCGGCTCCAGCAAGGCTTGGACTTCGACCGCACCTATGTCGGCGACCAGATCGCGAGCCACGAGGAGCTGCTGCGCATGCAAGGCGGCATGAACGAGGGCGCCGTCAGCCCGCAGTTCGCGACGCTGATGCGCGACGGCACGACCCTGGTGCGGGAGAACCTGGAAAAGCTGCGCGCGCTGCAGCGCCAGGTCGGCAGCCCGCCCCGGGTGTAGCACCGCCATGCCGGCCTGATGGCGACGATGGGGAGGGTTACAAAGCAGGGCGCGGCAGCATCTATGCGATGTCCGACGCACCGGACAGCCGAATGGAGGAGCCGAGCTTGCCCAATCCCGACCCAAGTCCTACCCGCTTGCTCGTCGTGTTCTATTCCCGAAACGGCACGGTGGAGACGCTTGCCGCCGCGGCGGCCGACGCGGCGCGGCAAGCGGGCGCGGACGTGCGGCTGCGC
>CALMAB010000232.1 GCA_937858325.1 uncultured Acetobacteraceae bacterium | reverse complement strand
GTCCAGCGCAGCACGGCGTTCAGCGCGCCGCGGTTCGCCAGCAGCAATACGAGGGCGAATATGCGCAAAACCTCGCTGGTCCAGAAGGGCGCGATCAGCAGCAGGAGCCGCCGGGTGCGCCGCGTGGGCGGCACCGACATCGCGACGTGCCAGGCCAGGGGCCAGGCCAAAGCCAGGGCGATCCCCGTCGCGGCAGCCGCCATTCCCAAGCTGTGGCCCAATGCGGCCCGGTAACCCGGCCCGTCCAGGAACGCCGCATAGGCTTGGCTCCCCAGGACAGCAGCAGCCCCGGGCGCCGCGGGGTAAGCGTCCAGCAAACTGATGCGCGCCATCGCCAGCAGCGGCCCCACGTGCGCCGCCGCCACCCACAGCACGGGCACGGCGACGAACAGTCGGCACAGCCAGCGGGTCACCCGACGCGCACCTCCTCCACGGCACGGTCGATCAGCGCGGAGCTGAGCGCCTGGCCCTCGTGGCGCGCGAAGCGCAGCCGCCCGAGGGCGGTGGGATCAAGCCCGTAAGCGGCCCGCTCCGCCTCCGTCAGCCCGGCGCCGGCCTCCTTGAAGCTCGACAGGTAGCCGGCCGAGCGGGTCAGCGCCGCTTCCATGCCGGGGGCGCCGAGCAGGGCGTCCAGGAAGCGGTAGGCCGCGTCCCGGTTGGGCGCGTCCTTCACGACGGCGAAGTTGTACACGAAGCCCATGCTGCCCTCGCGCGGCAGCACCCGGCGGAACGGCTGGCCGGCCAGGATCAGGCGCGCGGGCGTGCTGGCATAGGTCTGCGCCAGCACGGCGTCGCCGCCCGTCAGCAGTTGCTGCAACTCGCTGCCCTCGTCGAAGAAGCGGACCACCTGGGATTTGGCTCCGATTAATTTGTCCCGCGCCGCGTCCACCGCGCGGGCGGCCTCGGCGGGGTTGCCGAGGGTGGACACGAAGGTAGGATCGTCCCCTTGCAGCAGCATCGTGCACAGCAGGAAGTCCTCGATGTCATACGTGACCCGGCCCTTGTATCTGGGGTCGAACATGACGCCCCAACTATCGGGCGCGGGTTTCACCTCGCCCGTGTCGAACACCAGCACGTTGGCGCCGACGACCAGCGGCACGCCCATCACGGCGCCGCCAACGCGGTTCCAGTCGGCGTCGGCGTAGAGCGGGTTGATGCGGCCCCAGTTCTTCAGCCGGGCCGTGTCCAGCGGCTCGATGATCCCGGCCTCCACGAACTGGTGCAGGCGGTTGCCGGTCACGGTGCAGATGTCGGTCAGCGGGTGGTCGCGCTCGGACACCAGCAGGCTCAGCTCGGGCGCCTGGCTGGCGGCGAGGCGAACGCGGACCCGGGTGCCCGTCTCGGCCTCGAACTGCCGTTGGAAGGCCGGGGGCACGAAGCCGTCATAAGCGGTGATGCCCAGCCCGGCGGCAACGGCCGGGGCGGCGTGCAGCAGGGCGGGAACGGCCAGGGCAGCGGCGCCGGCGGCCAGCACGGCGCGGCGCGTGACAGCTTGGGTCGGGACAGCTATCGAGTTGGGCATTACGGCCTGCCGTTCGTATGATGTTTTCGTTGGATCATCATATCCGGCGCCGGGCCGCTGCAAAGGGGGCGCCATGCAACGTGTGACCATCACCATGGAGGATGCGTTGCTGGCCGAGCTGGACGCGCTGGTGGCGCGCCGCGGCTATCAGGGGCGGTCGGAGGCGTTGCGCGACCTGGCCCGCGCCGGGATGCGCCAACTGGACGGCCCGGCACCCGACGAGCCATGCGTGGCGGCGCTGGTGTATGTGTATGACCATGCCCGGCGCGACCTGCCCAACCGCCTGGCCAACGAGTTCCACGGCCACCACGACCTGGCCGTGTCCACCCTGCACGTCCACCTAGACGTGCAAAGCTGCCTGGAAGTCGCGATCCTGAAGGGACCGGCCGGCGAGGTGCGGCACATGGCGGACCACGTGATCGCCGAGCGTGGGGTGCGGCACGGGCAGCTTGTCCTGCTGCCCTCGGACAGCGCCGCCTGATCGCATCCCGGCCCGCTTTGGGCAGACAAAAATCTGCGAAAACAGGAGCGTTCGACAACCCGGCCCGGCCGCGCGTGTTGATTCTGCACGCCATCCGGTGCGGTTCTTTCCGCGAAAGGAGTTTCCGATGCGCCTGCAGCAGCCAAACCCGATTCCCCATCCCGTTCCGCCGCCGGGGCCGCAGATCCCCCCGGGGCTTGATCCGGACGAGCCAGCGCCGGTCGAGGAGCCGCCAGCCCAGGACCCCGTCCCGATCCCGGACGAGGGCGGCGATCCCCCAATGCGCGTGGCTTGACGACCCCTTTGGACAGGAGAACGCGATGAAGCTGCAAGGCAAGACGGTCCTCGTCACCGGCGCCGACTCCGGCATCGGCCAAGCAACGGCCGAGCTGTTCGCGCAACAAGGGGCGGATGTCTGCATCAGCTACCACACAGACCAGTCCGGCGCCGAGGAAACGAAGCGCCGGGTCGAGGCCGCAGGCCGGCGCGCGCAGGTCGTGCAATGCGACGTGGGCGACCCGGCGGCAGTGTCAGCGATGTTCGAGCGCGCCCGGGAACTCGGCACGCTCGACATCCTGGTGAACAACGCGGGCAAGGGCATGGGCGGGATGCCGGTCGCCGCCATGGATGACGCGAAGCTGGAGCTGATCCTGCGGACCGACCTGATGGGGCCGCTGTTCTGCGCCCGCGAGTTCATCCGCCTGCGCCGCGCCCACGGCGGCAAGGGGCGGATCGTCACCATCAGCTCGGTCGCCCAGCACCTGCCGACGCCCGGCAGCGCCCCGTACGGCATGGCAAAGGCCGGCATCGGCTCGCTGACCCGCAGCCTGGCCCGGGAGTTGGCGGAGGATCGGATCAACGTGAACAACGTGGCGCCGGGCCTGATCCAGACGCCGATGACGCAGGAAACCCTGGACGACCCGAAAAAGGCGGAGGCGTCGATGCAGGCCATCCCGTGGCACCGCGCCGGGCAGCCGGAGGAGATCGCGCGGGTGGTGCTGTTCCTCGCGTCCGACGACGGGGATTACGTGACCGGGCAGACCTGGACCATGGACGGCGGGCTGACGATAAACTGGGGCGGCGCTTAGCATGGATTACGGGTTGCAGGGCCGCACGGCCGTGGTCACGGGCGCCGACTCCGGCATGGGGCTGGCCGTCGCTCGGATGCTGCTGGACGAAGGCGCGCGGGTGGTCATCAGCGACAAGGCGGAAGGTACCATCACCGCGGCCGCGCAGGAGATCGCCGCACGCGGCGAGGTTCACGCCGTGGCGGCCGACCTGACGCAGCACGCCTCGGTGGAGCGGTTGCGCGATGCGGCGCTGGAGCGGCTAGGCCAGGTCGATATCCTGGTGAACGCCGCTGGCATCACCGGGCCAACCGGGCCGTTCCACGAGATCGATGACGAGGCGTGGCTCGGGGCGCTGCAGATCGACCTGATCGGCGCGGTGCGGGTCGTGCGCGCATTCGTGCCGCACATGATGGAGCGCGGCTACGGGCGCATCGTGCTGTTCGGATCGGAGGACGCCGAGCAGCCCTATCCCGACGAGCTGCCCTACTGTGCCGCCAAGGCCGCGATCCTGAACCTGTCGAAGGGCTTGTCCAAGGCCTATGCCAAGCACGGCATCCTGGTAAATGCCGTCAGCCCGGCCTTTGTCGCCACCCCGATGACCGACGCCATGATGGAAAAGCGCGCAAAGCAGAAAGGGAGCAGCGTCGAGGACGCGGTTGAAAGCTTCTTGCAAGAGGAGCGCCCAACCCTGAAGCTGCAGCGGCGCGGCGAGGCAGAGGAGGTCGCGGCGGCGGTGCTGTTCCTGTGTTCCCGCCAAGCGAGCTTCATCACCGGGGCGAACCTAAGGATCGATGGCGGATCGGTCGCGGCGGTGTAGTACCGGCGGCCGTTTGCCGTCATGGTTTCCACGTCATCGCGAGGGGCGCAGCCATGCGGCAATTCAGAAGCCAGGCGCAGTGCTTGCAGCTCCTGGATTGCCACGCCGCCGAGGCGGCTCGCCATGACGACAAGGGTCGAGGCAAGGAGCCGCCGGCGTAAGCCGCTTGCCGTCGATCCACAGGGCAGGAATCTTGCCGGGTGCCGGCAACGACGAGCCGACGGCTGCGTTGGCGGCTATGAACCCGATGTATGTCGGGTTTACTTTGACAATGGCCCGCAGAAGGAAACGAACGGATGTCCATCATCGCTTGGCTTGTTCTGGGTCTCATCGCCGGCTTCATCGCCAGCAAGCTCTATGCCGGCACCGGACAGGGCGTCGTGCTTGACATCGTGCTCGGCATCGTCGGCGCGTTCGTAGGCGGCTTCTTGTTCTCGGCGTTCGGCGCCGCGCCGGTGACTGGCTTCAATATCTACAGCATGATCGTCGCCGTCGTTGGAGCCATCGTCGTGCTGTGGATCTACCATGCCGTCGTTGGCCGCCGGGCGATGTGACCAAGCCCTGCTGTTCTAAGGGCCGGAGCGGTTGCTCCGGCTCGAGACCGCTCGCTTCCGCCGACTGTTCCCGGTACCCGCGCGCCGGCGGTGTCGGGCAGAGCCGAACGTCCGGCTTTCCAGAAGCTGTGTTGGCGCAGGCACCTTCTGTCCATAACGGTAAAGATGACCGCGCCTTGCTTCACGAAGCTTGATTGAGCATTACGACTTCGGCGTGAACGAAGCTCGCGTAAAGGCCCACTTGACAGCATTGCGTAAAATGCGCCGGTCCCATCGAGTCAGCTTTTGCTCGCCGCACGCGATAAGTAGTTTTGAATTCGAAAAGTTTGGTGGACAAGTTTGGGCAGCTTACCTATATGATGAAAACAACTCGCTAAGTCGGCTTTTGTTCGAAACTTTTGGTTTTGAAATAGCAAGATAAGGCTGGGTTTGAGGCAAATGCTGTTGCCGAAAATGAACTTTCTACAACATAGCCCAATGAGAGCGGATGCCCGACTCAGACGAAAACCTCCCCCTGTCACCAAGTGACACGCAGGCAACCGAAAACCGAATGCGCCGCGCCCTGGGTTTGCAAGGTCCAACTCGGCAGCCCCCGCAGCAGCGAGCCGACCAGGCGCGCCCCCGCCATCGATTTGTGCAAGATGGCGGCGTCCCGGTGGTTGTCCTCAACAGCCGGAGCGACAACGATCCAACAGCGGCGTTCAAAACGCGCGTCGCAGAACTGGAAGCCGCGTTGGAGGCGGAACGGACCGCGCATGGCGCCACCCGGCGTTCGCTGCACGAGGCGCAGGTCGCCGTTCAAGCTCAGCAGACCCGCCTCGCCCATGCCGAACTCGCGCATAGCGAGACCTTGGCGGCCGAGCGCAACGCCCGTCAGGCGGCGGAGGAAGCCCTGCAAGCCCGCTTGGCGGCACCCGAGCAGTCGGCCTTCCCCCCTGTTGCCGCTTCGCCGGCGCCCCTTCCTGCGAGATCGAAGCCCGCGGCTAGGAAAGTGCCGCGCACTCCCCGCGTTGCCAAGACCAAGGAACCACAACCGGTCAAGTGGTGGCTTCCCAACTTTCGAGAGAAGTTACGCTCTTAGGCGCTCGAGGCTTCGTCCTGGAAGCGTCACGGCCGAGCCGACGCCCGGGCCGTTACGGACTCCATTGTCGGGTGTCTTGCCCCTCTATACCAGCGGCCGTTCGCTTTAATCGTTCCCATGTCATTGCGAGGAGGATAGCGACGCGGCAATTCAGGGGCCGCCAGGGCGGCTCGCAATGACGAAAGGGCGAGGCAAGGGGCCGTTGGCATCAGTCGGCGCTGGCAGCAAGTCGTATCGTCCTGTTCGCCGCCTCAAGCGCACCCTGCGGCTCTCCGGTGTCGGGGAGGCTTAGGGCAGTGACGGACAACTCCTGGAAAAGCCCGCCATCCTTTGAGAATTTAGGGTTGTAGAAGGGGTCGTTGTAGATCTCGGGACCCCAGCGGGTCATCATCACCTGCTCCTCATAAAGGAACCGTCCCAGGTGCGCGTCATTCATGTCGTCACCCCGGCTTGCCGATTCGTGGTGCTCCGCCACCACGTCGGCACAGTAGATCACCTTGAACCCGGCGCGGCGCAGCTTGAGGCAAAGGTCCACGTCATTGAAGGCAACGGACAGGTCCGTCTCGTCGAACCCCTTCACCTCCTGGAACGCATCTGCCCGGCACAGCATCAGGGCGCCGGTGACGGCAGAGAGTTCCTGGGTGCAAAGGCCGCGTCCCATGTAGAAGGCGTCGTCAATCGCTCGTCCGCGGTAGGCGTGGTCGCCCACGCCTCCCACGCCCAGGATAACGCCGCCATGTTGCAAGGTGCGGTCCGGATACACCAGCTTGGCCCCGACTGCCCCCACGGCCTTGTCGGCCAACGCCTCGTCAACGAGCATGCGAAGCCAGTTTGGTTGCTCGACGAACACGTCGTTGTTCATGAACACGAAGAATTCGCTGTTGGATCGCAAGCAGGCGATGTTGTTGAGGCGGGAGTAGTTGAAAGATTCCTCAACCCGGATGACCCGTACCCGGTCATGCTTTTGCGCTTTCGCGGTGAACAGCGCCGCCTCTCGGCTGATTGACCAGTTATCGACCAGGATGACCTGCATGTTCTTGTAGCTGGTCACATTGAGGAGGCATTCCAGGCACCGCTGCGTACGGTCGAGCTGCTCCCTGAACGGGATGATGACGGTGACTGTCGGCTCGTCCTGAAATCCCCAATCGACCCTGTAACTGGTCTCACCCGCCGTAAGGGACACGTTCACCTCCTGGCCCTGCCGCCGAAGATGATCCCGCACCGCCCTTGCGCCCGCATCGACGGCATAGGACTTGGCCGACACGTCCGTTGCCGTAGAGCTTGGCGTCCTGCGCCAGTGATACACCACCTCCGGCACGTGGACGATGCGGGCCGGGTCCACGATTTCCGACAGGCGCAGGATCAGGTCGTGGTCCTGCGCGCCGTCGTACTCGGACCGAAGCGGCCCCGCCGCACGAAGCGTCGCCGCTTCCACGACCAGGAAATGACAGACGTGGTTCTGCCCCAGCATAAGCCGGTAGTTCCAATCGCTTTTAAGGTTGGGATCGGAGTACCGGCCGAAATCGTCGATCTTGTCTTCATCGGAGAACAGAACTTTCGCGCCGGATTTGAGCGCCGCCTCCATCATGATCTCGACTGCGACGTCGAGCAGCAGGTCGTCATGGTCGAACAGGGCGATGTACTCGCCTTTGGCTGCCGCGATGGCCGTGTTGGTGGCGCCGCTGATGCCAGTGTTCTTCTTTTGCGGAACGGCCCGGATACGACGATCCTTGGCGCAGAACTCCGCGATGGCTGCAGTCAGTTCTTTGGATTTGCTGCAGTCGTCAACCAGGATCAGTTCCCAGTTCGGATATGTCTGCGCCAGGACGGACTCCACCGCCGCCACGAAATCCGTCAAGCGCGGCCGATAAACCGGGCACAGGATGCTGACAAGCGGTTGCGGGCGATTTGCTGGCCAAGGGGTCTGCCGCCTGCGGTAGCGCAGCGCCGCGTGGTATTGCCGCACCCAGGAGTCATAATCGGCCAGCGTGAACACGTGCTGGGTCATCATGTCCTTGAGCTCGCTCCGCATACGCCAGAGCTGCGTGGTCATGCCCTCGACGACGTTGTGCAGACGTGCGATGCGGCTTTCAGCGAGGTGGGCCGGATATTCAAACGAAACCGGGCTGCCGTCCAAAGACTCGCCATTGGCGGCGTAGTTGAACTCGAACGTATAGGACCGGCCGTCGCGGAACCGCGCCGGAGGCCGGAACATGAAGCCGCAGTGCGGATCGCAGCCGAACACCTTGGCGACATCGGCGCGGTGCTTGTCCGCTTTGACCCGGCCCACCTCGACCCCGTTGTGCAGCACCAAAAGGTCAACGCCGCCCTGCTTGACCGTGCTGCCATGATCCTGGCGCACCGCCCAGCCGCGCAGCGCGCCATGGTTCAGGCCGTCCACGAAGCCGGACAGCGAAACGGGCGCGTGCATTTGAAGGACGGCCGACTTCGCCATGCCTCCCTCGTGGTCGGAGAACAAAAGGTATTCTCCGCTGTGGAAGCGTATGGAGATGGTGTGAGGCTCGCCGTCCAGGTACAACTCGGGAATCGGTATCCGGAACCCTGCCGAACTGCTGCGCAGCCCGGCGCTTTCCAAGTCCGGACGGTCGATGTCGCAGAAGAAGTTGGCGACAGGACTGTCATCCAGAAACAGGAACAAGCTCGCGGCATTGTCGCCACGGAACGAGTCGATTGCCCAACCATGGACGTAACCGTTCTTGACAGAGTCAACGCGCCCATAACGCGAGATCTTTTTCATGCTGCGTCCTGCCTTGGCAACGCCGTGCGGGTTTTACACATAGCTATGACTATTTTGTCGCGACTACATTAAGCTTGCACCACCCATACGTGTTAACCTGAGCATTTTTGCACGTCAAGATATGTTTGCTGCGATGCGGTGCTTCCGTTGCTTTGCCAGCGATCATCGTTTGAAATTCGACGGAAACGTGGCCTACGAGCAAAGCTCCACACCACCTCCGATCGACTCGTTTGTCGCCCGAAACCGCAGACCGCCTTCGGCATCATACCAGCGGCCCTTTGCTTCCATCGCTTCCGCGTCATTGCGAGGAGCGCAGCGACGCGGCAATCCAGAGGCCATAAGTGCCGTGCTGGCGGCCCCTGAATTGCCACGCCGCCAAAGCGGCTCGCAATGACGAAAGGGGCGAGGCAAAGGGCCGTTGGTATCAGACCGCAAACGCCGCACGGCCTTCGGATTGCCCATAAGCCAGGAAGTGCGCTAGCGGCTCTATGTTGGCCCGACGGATGTCTGGGTAGGCGGCCAGATACTTGGCGACGCTGAACTGCGCGGATGGGTCGCGGCCTTCGCGCCAGCCATACTGCTCATAATGCCTCACGGGATTGATCTGTGCCGCCGCGATGTCGGGGTAACGGCTGAGGTAATAGTTGGTGTTGAAGAATGCGTTTGGGTTCAGCCGCTGCCGCCACCCCGTAGCGTCGTAGCTCGCCGCCGCTTGCTGCTGGGCTGCCGGACCGGTCGGGATCAGCGTCGCGCCGAGTTGCTTGTCATAAAAGGCGGGATCGACGAGCGGGTCGGCTGCTGCGCTTGGCCCGGTCAGGAACGCCAGCCGCCCTTCGTATTGGCCATATTGCGAGTAGTGCAGCAAGGGCTGCACTCCCGCCCCCTGCAAGTCCCGATTCGCGGCCAAATACTTACTCGTGGAAAACAGCAGGCTGGGGTCCCTCTGCTCACGCCAGCCATACTGCTCATAGTGCTTCAACGGGTTGATCCCAGCCGCCTTTATGTCCGGATACCGTGCCAAATAATAATTGGTGTCGAACAGCGCGTCCGGGTTCAGCCCCTGCCGCCAACCCGTTGCGTCGTAGCTCCAGGACGCCTGCTGTTGCCCGGCGACGCCGGCGGGGACCATGGAGGCGCCAAGCTGCTGAGCGTAATAGGCCGTGTCGATCAGGAAGTCAGGCGCTGCCGTGCCTCCGACGGGGAATGCTGTGCGGCCTTCGCCCTGGCCGTACAGCTCATAATGGGGCAGCGGGTTCAACGCGGCCCTGCTTATGTCCGGATATGCGGCCATGTATTTGCTGACGGAAAACAGCAGGCTTGGATCACGGCCTTCCCGCCAGCCATAATTCATGAAATGTTGGTATGGGTCTATCGCCGCCGCCGCGATGTCCGGGTTTTGCCGGAGGTAGTAGCCGGGATCGAAAAGCCGGTCGGACAGCGTGATGGCCGTCGAAGCTCGGCTGCTTCCGAACGCCACCGACTCACGCAGGCCAAAGCTCGCGATGTTGTACGTGCCTTTGAACGCAAGCGTCTGCACGGCGACCCCGCCAAGCGACAACGTCAGCACGCCGCCATAAGCGTCGGTCGGGCGGTAGGCGGCCGTGTCCCATCGGTTGCTGACGAGCTGGATGGCATCGCCCATCCCGAAGCCGGCGACCGTGCCGCCGAACTGCGCGCCCGCATCGATCCGAAGCGTGGTGGCGCCCGCGCCCGGCTCGAACACGAAGGTCTGCCCGGCAGACACGGCCGCCGCGGCCTCGAACGTGACGTATTGGCCGAGCCACACCGTGCCGTTGCCGGTGATCGCGGTGGACGCGTAGGCCAGTTGCGGCGTCTTGCCGGGGCTGCGGACTAAAATCAGGCCGTTGTTCTCCAGCCGGTCGCCCATCGCGCTGCCGGCTACGACCTGAAGGTTCGCGTTGACCAGGATCGAGCCGCTGTTGATGAGAACCGCGGCTGTGCTCTGCCCCGCGTCGCCGATGCGGAACGAGACCAGGCCCGGACCGCCGCTGGCCGCGATGCTGCCCCCATTGTTGACGGTTCCCCGTACTTGCAGGGCCGTGCCGGTCGTGGCCGCCGTGATGGCGACCTGATCAGAGGCTGGAAGCGTCGCGGACGATAGGACCAGCGTCGGGCTGGTGCCGCTCGGCGCGTTGAGCGCGACCGTCAAGAAAGCAGGCAGCATCCCGGCCGCGGTCACTGTGCCGGCGGAAATGGTGGCCGTGTCGCCAGCAGCGGGAGCCGCCTGCTGCACCCAATTGGCGTCCACCGCAAACACGCCGTCCCGCCCGTTCCACGTCTTCGTCGCCATCGGCCTGCGATCCCGAAAATGCTTGCACCTGGTTTGTCAGAGTCGGACAACCCAACCCAGGGTAGCTTTGCCGGGTAAGTTTTTCGTTAAGCCGGGCCAGGTCGGCCGTTCGCCCTTGCGGATAGCTCGGGTGCGGCGGTTTGCGTTTGGCCTGTGCTGGGCGCAAGTGTCCGGGGCGGCATGAAAGAAGGTTGACGGGCCAATGATGGCGGGATCGCACGTGGCACTCGGGGCGGCGGCTTGGCTCGTCGCGGCGCCCCGCCTTGGGCTCCCGGCCGCGTCGCCTTCCTGCCTCGGCCTGGCCTTGCTGGGGTCCCTGCTGCCTGACATCGACCATCCGAAATCCTGGCTTGGCCGGCGGGTGCGCCCGATGTCAACGGGCATCTCGGCCGTGCTGGGCCACCGCGGCGTGACGCACTCGGCGGTGGCGGTCGCGATCTGCGCCTGGGGCTTGCTCGGCGCGGCGCCGCGGTGGGTCGCCGCCCCGTTGGCCGTCGGCTACCTTTCGCACCTCGCCGCGGATTTGCTGACGCCGCGCGGGTTGCGGCTGGCCTGGCCGCTCCGCACCACCTGGGCATTTCCGCTCTGCAAGACCGGCTCGCCGTTCGAGCCGCTCATCGTCGCCCTGGTGCTGTTCTGGGCGGAGTCCGGCACCCTGGTCCCCCCGTTGCTGCACGACGTGTGGAGACAGTCCGGGCTGGCCTCGCAAGCGGTCCACGGCAACCCGGCGCATCGCTTAAAAGGCGTCGGCCTTCGGACGCCGTAACCTTTGCCCCATCTCGGCGTTACACTGTCCACCACGGCAAGCGGAGGCGCTGCATGAACCGTCCGGCCGACGTCTCCTCCCATGGCTCGTTAGCCGGAAGGTGGGATCGGCCTATCGACCGCTCATCGCCGGAAAGCACTCAAGCTCATCCAACATGCCAATTTTCCAGGACATCACGCCATGAAATCCCGCCTGTTCATCTGCGCCCTCACCGCCCTGAGCCTGGGTTCCGGCGTCGCCAGCGCCCAAAGGACGGTGCCCGCCACGCCCGACCAGGGCTCGACCGGCAACCCGTTCACGTTCCAGGGCGACCAGATCCAACCGTTGCCGGACCCGGCGCACCGCGCTGACCCGCGCGACCCGCGTTACTCGCAGACCGTGCAGCAACAGCGGAACGGCGAGCTTCCGAAGCCGGGCGGCGGCTGCTTGCGCTACGGCGCGGTCGGCGCGGCAGGCGGGCACCTCGCGGGGCACGGCGTGCTGGGCGCCATCGCTGGGTGCGCGACCGGCGCGTATGTGCGCCACCGCGACAAGGCGCGAATCGCCGATCAATACGGCAAGCAGTAACCCGAATGGCCAAGCCGCGGGGCGTCTGCGGCCCCGCGGCGCTGGCGTGTGTCGCTTTTGGTACAGGCCTTGAAGCAGAGCAGACAGCGTGGGGCCGCATGACGGTGGCAGCCCCTCGACCTCGTTCGACCGAATGACGTCTTCAAGGCCCGGCAACTGCGAGTTCAAGCGTGCCCGGCCGGGGAAACGGTTCCCGCGTTGGGAAGCGTTGCTGCACGAGTTTCCACGCCGGGCCGAGCGCGAGCGCTGCGATCTCGGCCTTCGGCCGATCTTCTGCAAAGAAGTAGCTGACGCTGCTGCTGGCGACGCGTCCCGGGGATGCCACGGGGTCCGCCACGTTCAAGCCCTGCTCGCTCAAGCCCCGCGCAAGGTCGGCTGCACGCTGCCGCGCTGCCGTGTTCTCGACGGGGTAACGGATAGTGATCCGGGCCGGCGCGTCGAATGGCAATCGGGAATCGGCTTCAAGCGCCGGTGCGGCACCCTGAGCGTAGGAACGAGCATCCGCAACCGCGACGCAAACAACGATCAGGACTGCAACCAGGGACCGGGCAAGCGCCGGCCGACGATGCCGAGTGCGGCACCAACACGCGCTGAGGTTTGCCTCCTCGCACATGAGATGCGCGTAGGAGAGCACGTTACGACCAGAGATCACGACCGACTCGCTTGAGCAGCAAGACGGTTGCTGCGAGCAGCCGCAAAAAGCCCGTACAGGACGAGAGGGCCGTTTGGCCCTCTCGCCTCGCTGATGATGCGGTTGTCTTGCCGGCATACCATCCGCAGCCTCAAGCGTTGGCGGACGGGTCCTGTTCCGGCCGGCGTCGGCGCTCGGCCATGAACTCGTCAAATTCGGCCTTGTCCCGAGCTTGGCGCAACCGCTCCAGAAACGCCTGGAACTCACGTTGCTCCTCTTCAAGACGGCGCATCGTCTCGTTGCGATACTCATCGAACGCGCGATTGCCGCTCGACCCCGCGCGTCCAAACCAAGGAGAACCGCTCGGCCACGCCGAGTTGGAGGACGGGCGGAGGTTGAACCATGTGCCGGGCATCTCGGCCCGCCAGGCCCGCAACCGACCGCTTCCGGCGAGGTAGGCCAGAACAGCCAAGCCGAGCGGCCACCCTGTCAGAAACGCGAGCACCAAAAGCGACAGCCAGGCCGGCTTGCCCCATTCGTCCAATTTGGCTTGCAACACGGCGCACCCCTCTTCCTATATGTGAGAGCTATTTACTCTTCCGAAGCGCGATCGCATCGCCGCCGCGCAACACGTTATCGTGTATCCTGTTCCGGCCGCGAGGTCCCCGCGGGCAAGTCCAGCGATTGCAGGTAGATCAGCAGCCCGGCTTCCAGCAGTGCTTCCGGCGACATGGGAATTGCCAGCCGGTTGCTGGCGTCGTGGCTGACGAACAAGGTCGCGATGCCGTGGGTCAACGACCAGACGTGCAGCGCCACCATGAGCGGCGGCGGTCGGCGTGGGGCGCGGCTCATCGCGCACGCGGCGTCGGCCGCCCGGCGCAGCACGGCGAAGGCGTCATTCCGGGCAACCACCAGGTCCGCGTGCTCGCCGGACGGGAACCCGGCGTCGAACATGGTCGCATAAACCGCCGGCTCCCGCCGGGCAAACGCGACGTGCGCCTGCGCCGCGCGCTCCAGCGCCCCCAGCGGATCGCCCTGCAGGTGGTGGGCATG
>CALMAB010000231.1 GCA_937858325.1 uncultured Acetobacteraceae bacterium | reverse complement strand
GACAACACACGCCGGTCTCTGGTCGCCACTGGATGAAAGTTGGGGGTCAGGTCAGGCAGCCTCCAGCTGGAGGTCGCGGCGCTTCGGCTCGGTCGCAAGCTCCGCCCGCAATGCGCGCTCGATGTCGATGGGGCGGGTGTCGTGGCCTTCGATCAGGTTCGAGTAGTAGCAGTTCATTCCTCGCACGAGGTCGCCGACAGCGGTCACCGTGCCGGGTGCCAGGCGACCGGCCAGCCCTCCCGCTTCCGCGGCCAGCAGGAAGGCAAGGTCACGCAGGCTGGCCCAGACAGGTTGTTCGCTGCCGGGCATCAACGTCAGCGAGGCAGGTCCTGCGTTGCGCATGTTCATGGCCGGCTTAAGTGTCTTGCCATCTATCTGCAATATAATGCAAATTGAGCCAATACCGCTACCCAATGGCCGGCTGTTTGGCCGGCTGGTCCTGTTCTGCTTTGCGGAGTGGCCGGGAGGAACGCGTTTGGGTGGCGGGCACTCGGGATAGCGGTGTCCAACGTTCCTGGGGCATGATGGCCCACCGGCAGCATCCGCGCAGATTTTTACGGTAGCGCCGGAGATGCGCTGCTGATCGGGCAGGGGCAGCGATCACGAGAGCCAACCTGTTGTCGTGAGTGGCGGATTTCCGGGCCGGACAGGGCGTTTCCACCCACAACAACCCCGCCGCAATCAACCCACGATCGTCCCGCTATGTCCGAAGTTGTCGTGAAGCGGGCGCTCCCGAGCGGGCACTAAGGCAGTTGGGTACGGCGCCGGCGTAAGCCGCTGATCCGACACGGAACGCGGCGGGTGAGGATCATGGCCCGGCCGCTACCGTGAAAATCCGCGCGGATGCTGCCGGTGGGCCAATCCGCATCTTCGTCATCGATGGCGATCCAGAGAATATCTCGCTTGTGGACCGGGTGAACTGGATCGGTGTCGGCGTTGGCAGGGGAATGTGGGATGATGGCAGGGGACAGCACCTGAGATGCAAAATGGCTGCAAGCAAGAGAGGGCTAGCCCTCTGGAAATTCAGCGTGGGCATGGCCGCCAAGCTGTCGGGCGGCATGGCCGGCGTGGGCACAACGGCAATGACCACCAATCCGTTCTGGGGCGCCGCGGTCGGAGTGTCGCTGGCCCACACGTTGGAACGCGTGGGCACTGAGGTGGTCGAACGGCGGCTCGCCCCTCGTCAAAACGCCCGGGTCGGCCGCGCTATCGTCATAGCCTGCAGCAAACTGAAAGAGCATCAAATGCGGGGCATGCAGCCTCGTGACGACGGTTTCTTTGACCCTGGTCACGATGGTCGGTCGGCAGCGGACGAGGTGACTGAGGCGACGCTGCAGGCAGCGATGAACTCAGCCCAAGAGCAAAAGGTCGATTTCATCGGGGCGCTGCTCGCCAACATATCGGTGAAGCGGGACATCGACGTTCCCACAACACATCTTCTAATCGAGTTGGCATCGTCCCTGAGCTACCGCGCGTTCGCGCTGATGAGGATCGCGGGGAACATCGACACCTTCGGCTTCGGAACGAGGATCAGGGCAGGGGAAGGGCTGTCAGAAGCTCCACCCGATTTCCACCCGTTGATGGTCGAAATCTACGAATTATCGAGGCGGGGCGTCATCGTGCAGAAGGACAGCGCCGCCTCCACAGACTCCTACGCGACCCTCGACTGCAGCGACGTCGATCCATCAAAGATGCGCCTCAGTACGGTCGGGCAGCTGCTTCATGACAATCTAGAGCTTGCCAACCTTGATGCGAGCGCCGCGGTATATGCGCGGACGGTGGACCAGCTCCGCAAGCTGTCGCACTGCGGCAAGGGAACGTCCGTGTTGGACGGCGGCACCTACTAAGCTGCGCTGCTGGTCTCAGACGAGTGGCCATCTTTCCCATAGGGTTAAACATGAAACACTATAGGTGATAGTGTTGCAGGGGCGACGACGCGGGCGGGGCCGGGGTGGCCGCTGCCTCACCCCCGAACGCCCGCGCCACCCCGGAAACCCTGGCTCGGCACCGGCTCCCCGCGGACCCGCCGCACGCGACGCTGGACGGGCAGGCGTCGTCCATGAAACAAAGGTCGTGGCATCGTTCGATCCAAGCCGCCAGCAGCCCGCCAAGACCGGCATCACCCCTCGTAACATCGTACGCCACGACGGCACCACCACCCGTATCATCGTCAGCCCCGACGGCACAATCTCCACCACCCCGCCCCTGCCCGCCGGCGAATACGAGGTCGCCATCACGGCACCGGCAACATCATCCAAGCCGCGTCGCAGCGTGTTGGACCTCCCCGTGCACGATGGCCCTTGGGACGACAGCCTCTCGCTGCGCCGGGAAGACATGTACGGCGACGACGGACGGTGACCTCCGCTTTCATCGACACCAACGCGCTCGTCTACGCCGACCAGGCCCATTCCGCCTTCCACCAGCCGGCCCGGGCAGCGCTGGGCCGGATGGAGCAGGAGGGTGCCGAGCTCTGGATCAGCCGGCAGGTGCTGCGCGAGTATCTGGCCACCGTCACGCGCCCTGGCCCCAGTGGCGTGCCGGCGATGACGCGGGCGGCTGCGGCCGCTGCGGTCGAAGGCTTCGTCGGCGCCTACCGGATCGCCGAGGATGGCCCGCAAGCGACGGCCCGCCTGCTGGACCTAGTCCGCACGGTGCCCATGGGCGGCAAGCAGGTGCACGACGCCAACATTGTGGCCACCATGCTGACGCACGGCA
>CALMAB010000230.1 GCA_937858325.1 uncultured Acetobacteraceae bacterium | reverse complement strand
GTCAGAGTGTTGCGCATCCATCTGCAAGGTATCGAACTTCACCGACATCCTCTGGATCTTGCCGTCATGAAAGTCGAGTGCGGTGCAGCCGACAAGGCCAGTCCGATCTAGGCCGGTAGTCCTGTATGCACCACCGGCCTTCCATTCAAAGCCACCACCTGCGGGGCCGCCGACCACGTGAAGCAGCTTCGAGCCCCGGCAATCTGGGAGGGAGCCGCCCGTCGTTTCGAACAAGCGCCTGATTAAACGCCGCCCCCTGACCTGAATCGTTTGGTTGTAGTTCCCATACAGGACCGGACCTTGATGAATCAGCGGATTGACGTAAAGCGCGTCTTCGGTGAAGAGGCTTGCGATGTTGCTGGGCGACCCGGCCTGCAGCGCCTCGTGCAATTCCAAAACTGCTTCAAGCATCTCTGCGGACGCCGATAAGCGACCGGTGACGCCGCGAGCGAGTTCAACGCTTCCGGGAGGCGCCGGGGCAGGGCCGCTCCGCGGCACGCCACCGGGATGAACTGCTCCAAACGGCACGGCGACGCCATCGGCGTCTGCCGGGCCGATGATGTCGGCCAAACCCAACTCCGCACTGTCCCAATAGTCCGTGTCCCGCGCAACCAGGCCGCCATCGAGGTCGAACAGCGTCTGGATGGTGATGCCGTTTGTCGAATAGAAGGTGTTCTTCAGGTCAACATACTCGGCGACGGCCCCATACCGCATGTCCCCCGTCACATGGAAGATCTTGGAGAACTTTCCTGCGCCGAACTTGGCCGTGACGGAGTTGATGACGCCTGAGAGCGCAGCTGCAATCTGATTATAACCGAAGAAGTTGATGTTCAACACGGCATCTTGGTAGACGACCTGATCCGATTGGACGAAGTGGGACAGGAAGTCGGCGGCGTTGCCTCCGTCTTTGTCGTCGTAAAATGACCTGAAAAAGGCCCAGGTTCTTTCACGCTCAATCTGGGCCGAAATCTGCGGATCCAAGAAGTCTCGGTCGGCTGAAAAGGCATAGGCTCCGGGCAGTCCACCGCCCGAAAGCGTCGCGACCGGCACGCCGACCGCGGTTGCGAGCCCGTCGCGGATGAAGTTCCGCCTTGGTGTCTGGCGGTTGAGCATGGTGTTTCCCCTTCTCAAGTTCTGCCGCGTGTTCGCCGCACAGCTTCGCGTTGCTCCACCCCGTCCGCGGATGCCATTCAGATCATGGCAGGGCAGTCTTCTGAAGCTCCCCGCGAACACTGCCCAACAGGCCGATAGCTGAGATCATCTCTCACAACGCTGAGGCCAGTGCGCTTGTCGTCCCGGTCCCTGCACCGCGGTCGGCCCAGCCCGCTTTGGCAAACCGGCCCCCGCCCGAACGGATGCAGACCGCACCTCGCCGCCAATCGGCGACCTTCAACCCGAGGAGTTCAGCAGCGCAGGCGGATGCCTCGTCAAGGCCTGCCGCGCCAAGGCGGATAAAGCCGATGCCGTATGGATTGATTATGCTGTATCCCTTCTGCCCACCGCAGCCCAAGCTGATCATCGCCTTAATGACCGGCCTTAGCAACGGTGAAACAAGCTTTTATCGATAAAATGCCGATCAAAGCCGTTCGCTGTGGCCACGCGTTCGCTGTGGAGGTCAGGTCCTGTGCTGGACAAGTTGGAGTGCCCGTTCTCCACCGCCAGCGTCGGAAAGCCGTCACGGGGCTTCGCAGCCGTTTCCTGCGGAGGTGCAGTCACTCTGGCCAGTCCTTTACAGCCTCGGTGATGAGGCTGCGCATCCAGCGTTGCCCGGCATCGCTTTCGTTGCGCTGATGCCAGACCTGGAGGAAGCGTAACGCCGGGATCGGGACCGCAATCGGAGGCGGGAACACGGCCCATCCTTCGCGGCCACGGCGCTTCGGCGCGAACTTGCGCGCGATATGCCCCACGAGGTCAGTTCCGCGTACGGCTCCGGGGATCGCCAAGTAATGCGGCAATGTTGCGACGATGCGGCGATGGATGCCAAGCCGAGCCAGGATTTCGTCAAGCTCAATGCCCACATGACGCTGCCCTGCGACAGTGACGTGGGACGCCGCCAGGTAGTCGTCCAGGCCCAAGCGGCCTTGCCGCAGCCTGGGATGGCTACGGTCGACCACGCAGGCGAGCGTGTCGGTAAACAGGACCTCGGAGGAAATGCCCTTCGGCAGGTTCCACAGCACGCCGGCGCCGATATCGGCCTCGTCACGGGCGACGATGCTGGCGATCTCGCCGGCCTCGGCGGCGATCACCGTCAGATCGACGCCGAGCGCGCGCTGCCGCAGCAGGCGCAACACGCGCGGCAGCACCTCGACGGTCATGATCTCGGTCATGGCGAAGCGAAACTTCCGCCTTGCCGTGGCCGGATCGAAGCTTGCTCGGGCATTTAGGGCGGCCCTGACGAGGTCGAGCGCTGCGTGCACGGGAACGTGCAGATCGATGGCGCGCCGGGTCGGCTGCATTCCGCCTGGGCCGCGGACGAACAGGTCATCCTCGAACAACAGCCGCAGGCGGCGCAGGGCGTGGCTGACGGCCGGCTGGCTGAGGCGGACCTTCTCCGCCGCGCGGGTCACCTGGCGTGTCTCCATCAACGCGTCGAACACGGCGAGCAGGTTAAGGTCTACGCGCGACAGATCGATGATGCGCGGGCCTCCGTGTTGTCCTGGCGCTATTATGCACTTCATTCATGTTTTCATAAAAAACTATTAGTTGACGGCTCTGCACCCGGACGCGAGGTTGCGCAACAACCGGTTTCCGCCATTCGGGGGCTGCCGAGCATAATAAAAATGGGGAACGGACATGGACAATCCGCCGGGGCTTGGATTGCGCTCGCCTGCCGAAGTGGCGGCGCGGCTCGAAAGGCTGCCAATCTCGCCCTGGCATGTGAAGGTTCGAGTGGTTGTAGGCGTAGCAACCTTTTTCGATGCCTACAACGCGCTCGCCATCGCCTACGCGCTTCCCGTCATCATTCCCGAATTCCAGTTGTCGACCCAGAAGGTCGGATTGCTGATCTCGGCCGGCTACCTGGGCCAACTGATCGGCGCGCTGCTGTTCGGCTGGATGGCCGAGCGCATTGGACGCAAGCCGGCGATCTTCTGGTCCATCATCCTCTATGCCGTCTTCAGCATATTTTGCGCCGCCGCCTGGGACTTTCCGTCGCTGGTCGCCATGCGCTTCGTCCAGGGCGTGGGCCTGGGCGGCGAGGTGCCGGTCGCCGTCACCTATATCAGCGAACTGGCGAAGGCGCAGAACCGCGGCCGCTTCGTGCTGCTGTTCGAGATGGTGTTTCCGGTCGGCCTGCTTGGTGCCGCTCTGCTCGGTGTCTGGATCTTGCCGCACTTCGGTTGGCGGCCCATGCTGCTGCTGGGCGGCCTGCCCGCCTTTGCCGCGCTGGCCATGGGCCGCATCATCCCGGAATCCCCGCGCTGGCTCGCCTCGCGCCGACGCTATGCCGAGGCAGAGCAAGCGCTGTCTTTCATCGAGCGGGAGGTGGAGCGCAGCACCGGCACTCCCCTCGCCCCGGTCAAGCCATGGGTCTGGAGCGAGGAGAAGGCGCCGTCCTGGGCCGACCTGTTCGGGCCGCGCTATCTCCGCCGCACCTTGGTGATCTGGGTCGCGTGGTTTGCCACCTACCTGGTAAACTACGGCCTGATCACTTGGCTGCCGACGCTTTACCGCACGATGTTCCATCTCCCTCTGGAGACGGCGCTGCAGTTCAGCCTCGTGAATTCCGTGGCCGGCCTGTTTTGCTCCCTGGCCTGCGCGCTCTGGATGGACCATCTCGGGCGCAAGCGCTGGGCGGTCTTGGCCTTCTTCCTGGGCGCGCTGCCTTTGCTCGTGCTGTGGTGGATCGGACCCGACACACCGTTGCGCGTGCTGGTGCTTGCCACCATGGCCAGCGCCATTATCAACTCCATGTCGCTTGGCCTCTACGTTTATACGCCCGAGCTTTACCCCACGCGGGTGCGCGCCATCGCCGTCGGCGCGGCAACCGCCTGGCTGCGCCTCGCCTCCATCATCGGTCCGAGTTTCGTGGGGTTGATGGTGGCGGGTTCCGGCATCGGCGTCGTTTTTCTTGGTTTCGGCCTGGTCGCGCTGTTCGCTGCGGCCACCATGGCGATGTTTGGCGTCGAGACCCGGCGCCAGTTGCTTGAAACGATCTCACCATGAGCCTGGCCCACGCGCCGGGTCGCGACGGAGGAACGATGCAAACGCCACTGACGCACGAGGCCGACGGGGTGGGGCGATCCACAGGCGCAGTGCAGCGGCCGCGCCGCTTGCGCATCGCCGTCGACATAGGCGGCACCTTTACCGACCTCGCCGCATTCGACGAGGCAACCGGGCAACTCCTGTTCGGCAAGGCGCTTTCCACGCACGACGCCCTTGTGCGCGGCATCCAGGACACGGTGGAAAGGGCCGGCGTCGCCTTTGCGGACGCGCAGCTCTTCCTCCACGGCTCCACCATCGTCATCAACACGCTGCTGGAACGCACCGGAGCCAGAACTGCGCTGCTCATCACCGAAGGATTTCGCGACGTGTACGAGATCGGCCGCGTAAACCGGCCGGACGCATACAACCTCTTCTTCAACAAGCACGCGCCCTTGGTGAAGCGCTCATTGTGCTTCGAGGTCCCGGAGCGGTTGCGTGCGGACGGCGGCGTTCACCGCCCGCTGGACGAGGCGAAGGTACGTAGGCTGGCGCAGGAACTCGCGTCGCGCGGCGTGGAGGCGGTGGCGGTGCTGCTGCTGCATTCGTATCGCAATCCAAGGCATGAGGCGCGGGTGCGGGAGATCCTGCGCGAAGAGCTGCCCGGCCTGTTCGTTTCGGTGTCGCATGACCTGAGCCAGGAATACCGCGAGTTCGAGCGCGCTTCCACCGTGGCGGCCAACGCTTATGTCGGCCCGCTTGTGGCGGATTACCTTGCTCGGCTCGAACAGCACGTGGCGCAGCAGGGCTTTGTTGGCGCGTTCTACGTGGTCCAGTCCACCGGCGGGCTGTTTCCGGTCCAGCATGCGCGCCGCGACTGTGTGCGC
Organism: uncultured Acetobacteraceae bacterium; assembly: GCA_937858325.1. GTDB lineage: Bacteria > Pseudomonadota > Alphaproteobacteria > Acetobacterales > Acetobacteraceae > CAHJXG01. The sequence goes on along the minus strand of CALMAB010000230.1, from coordinate 17,117 downwards.
ATGCTGGAGTCTGGCCCGGCGGCGGGCGTGATTGGCGCGCAGGCGATCTGTGCCGAGCTGGACCTGCCCGACGCCATCGCCTTCGACATGGGCGGCACCACCGCCAAGGCCGGGGTGATCGTGGACAGCGTGCCCCTCACCACCGGCTCCGCGCTGATCGGTGGCTACGAGCGGGCGCTGCCGGTCCAGGTGCCGATGATGGACATTTTCGAAGTCGGCACCGGCGGGGGCTCGATTGCGCGGCTGTCGGAGGGCAACGCGCTGCGCGTCGGCCCGAAGAGCGCCGGCTCCACGCCTGGCCCAGCCTGCTACGGGCGCGGAGGCACCGAGCCCACGGTGACGGACGCCAACCTCCTGCTCGGCCGGCTTGATCCCGACCACTTTCTCGGCGGCGCGATGCGGCTCGATTTGACGGCCGCACGCTCCGCCATGCAGGAGCGCGTGGCTGCTCCGCTGGAGCTCGACCCGGTGGCCGCGGCGGACGGCATCCTGCGCATCGCCGTCGTCGCCATGTCGCATGCCGTCAAGGCCGTTACCACCGAACGTGGGTTGGATGCTGGACGCTTCACCATGGTCACGTATGGCGGCGCCGGGCCGATGCATGCCTCCGCCATCGCGCGCGAGATCGGCATCAGGCGCGTGCTGATCCCGTTCGCGCCGGGCCATTTCTCGGCTTACGGGATGCTGTTCTCGGACCTGCGCTATGATTACGTCCGCTCCTGCTTCCGCAAGCTGGCCGACGTCGATTTCGCCGAGGTCGAGGCCATGTACCGCGAGATGGCGGCGGAGGGCCGGGAGGCCATCACGCAATCGGCGATCAAGCCCGGCGCCGTGCTGGAGGCCCGCGCCGCCGACATGCGCTATGTCGGGCAGGAGCATGCGGTGACAGTTGAGCTGCCGACCGCCTTGTTTGCGGCACAGGACCGAACTGCGATCAAGCAGAGGTTCGACGCGTTGCACGAAGTTCGCTACGGCACATGCGCGCCCGCCGAGCCAGCCGAACTGGTCAGCCTGCGCAGCACCAGCACGGGCCTGATGCGCAAACCGCCAGGCCGGACGACGGAGCACGGGCGCGGCGAGCCGGACACGGCGGCGCTGCGGGGCCGCAGGCAGGTCTATTTTCGTGCGACTGGGTTTGCGGAAACACCCATCTACCTCCGTGCGGCGTTGCGCGCCGGGGACAGCATCGCCGGGCCGGCGCTGATCGAGGAGCACGCCTCCACCACCGTGCTGGCACCCGGTGACACGCTGAGGGTGGACCGTTTCGGCAACCTTGATATCGCCATCGGGAGCGATCAGGCATGAGCAGCACTCAATCCATCGACCCGGTCACAGTCGAGATCATCCGCAACGGCTTGCTCGCCACGACCGAGGAGATGAAAGCCAACCTGATGCGCACGGCTTACAACCTCATCATCTACGAGGCGCTCGATTTCACCGTGGGCGTGTTCACCGCCGATGGCGACACCGTTTCGATCGGCCTTGGCCTGCCGATGTTCATTCGCGGCATGTCCGAAACGGTGAAGGCCAAGCTCAGGCATTTCGGGCGGGAGAACATCCACCCTGGCGACATCCTGGTCACCAACGACGCCTACATCACCGGCTCCCACCTCAACCATTTCACCTTCACCCAGCCGATCTTCCAAGGCGGCGAACTGATCGCCTTCACATGCTGCATGGCGCATTGGCAGGATGTCGGCGGCACGATGGGCGGGCGAACGACGGACATCTACTCCGAAGGTCTGCAAGTCCCGATCCTGAAATACCGCAAGCAGGGCATGGTGAATCAGGATCTGGTGGACATCATCGCAATGAACGTGCGGCTGCCCGAGCGCGCATTGGGCGATCTGCGGGCGCAGATCACCGCGCTGGCCACCGGCGAGCGCCGCTTCCTCGAATTGGTGGAGCGCTACGGCCGCGCTGCGGTGCTGCAAAGCATCGCCGCCATCATGGACCAATCAGCGGCGCTGGCGGCGTCCAACACTCGCAACATTCCTGACGGCGTCTACGAGGCGGAGAGCTTCATGGACGATGACGGCATCGAATTAGGCGAACCCGTCCCGATTCACGTCCGTGTCGAGGTGCGCGGCGAGGAGATCACGATCGACCTTTCCAACGTGGCGGGGCAGGTACGCGGCTTCTATAATTCCGGCATCACCACCGGCATCGCCTGTGCCCAGGTCGCCTTCAAATGCCTCACCACACCGACCGACTATCCGGTGAACGAGGGCGCGTTCCGCAACTTGCGCGTGGTCATGCCGACTGGACGCATAATCTCGGCCGAGCGCCCGGCTCCGATGCGTTGGTGGATGACGTTCCCGATGACAGTGATCGACACGATTTTCAAGGCGATGGAAAAGGCCATTCCGGACCGGGTGATCGCCGGCCACCATGCCGATCTGTGCGTCGGCACCATCCATGGCATCAACCCGGGGGATCGGCGTTTCTTCATCGGTTTCACGGGTCCGCTCGGCGGTGGCTGGGGCGCCAAGCGCGGCGAGGATGGCGTATCCGCCACGGTCTGCATCAACGATGGCGATACGCATAACGGCCCGACCGAGCAGTTGGAGGTCAAGTACCCCATCTTGGTCGAGCGCTTCGCACTGCGCCCCGACAGCGGCGGCGGCGGCACTTGGCGCGGCGGCCTGGGCGTGGAAACAGTGATCCGGGCGCTATCGCCCATGACGGTCGATACCTACGTGGACCGCGTCCATTGCAAGCCCTGGGGTCTGGACGCAGGCAAGGAGGGGGCCGGCAACGATGTGCGCATTCGCCGAAAGGATCAATGGCTGGACACCGCGACGAACGGCAAGGCCACGAGCGTGCGGCTGCAGCCAGGCGACGGCTTCATGATGCGCTCCGGCGGCGGCGGCGGATTTGGCGATCCGTTGCTGCGGCCTGTCACGCAGGTGGCTGAGGACATCGCGGAGGGGTACGTCAGCGCCTCGGCCGCGGCGGCTGTTTACGGGGTGGTGCTGGACGCCGAGGGGCGAGTGGACGAGGTGGCGACGGCACACCTGCGCGCGGCAGCAAAGGCTTGATCGAGTTGGCGACACGAGCGGAGCAGGTTGCCCTGCTGTTCCGCGGGGCGCTCTCGGCGGAAACGCACACGGTGTTCTGCCGCTGCCGCGGGATGGTGCGGCCGGCGATTGACGCCGCCGGGCTTGAACAGGACCTGCTTGGTCATCTGGCGCTCCGATACGAGACGGAGGGGCGATTTGGCCTGGCTGCGCTGGTCGCCGCACGGCAGGAGGCTGGGGAACGGCCCCGGTTCGCCGATTGGCTGCGCAGTGTTGCGCGGATGACGCTTGACCCGTCCGACCGAGCGCGCTTGATGGACGACCTGGAAGCCTTGCTCGGCTCTGTTCCAGGAGCACGCGAACCGGCAAACCGGTTTCGTTGCTCTTATTGATCCCATTGGGCGTGGTGTTCCATGCGGCATAGCGGAACGCGTGGCGGCCGATGTAGGAGCGGGTAGGAAGTCCCATCTGCGGAAGCGGCATAAAGTCAAGGGTCGCCCCAACATCCGCGCTGTCAGCCGCAAAGTAGCGGAAGCGGCCGTGCCCGGGCGAGCAGCTCCAGGCAACCCGCCATGCGACTAAAGCGGAAGATAGAGCTGAAGCCAGAAGCGCTCGCCGTCCGGCCTGTTGCGGGCCAGCATTTCGTGTTGCCACTTGGCGGCAAGACCGAAGCGCTCCGTGGCATAGCGGACCTGCGGACCGACCGCGACGGTGGAGCTGAAGTTTCCGTCGCGGAACGGGCGGGAGTTCACGGTGTCGCGGGTCAGTTGCTGGAAGACGTAGCCCTGCACGCCGAACCACCAGCCCGGGGTTGGCGAGTATTCTGCTATCGGCTCAAGAATGAATTCCTGGCCCGACTTATAATTGTTAGCAGAATTCTTGAAATTATAAATATAGTTGAAATTGGCTCCAATGGAGAAGTCCTTGCGTGGAAACCATTGCAGGCCGATTTGAGGTTCAAGCGCAAGGTAATTACGTCCCTTGTTGAGTGCGACCGCCCTGTTGTAGTCGCCATCCGGCAAAGCCACCGCCATCTTGAACTTGGCCGCATAACGGCCGAGCAGGGCGCTTTGCGCCTGGTAGCCGACGATCAGGGGAAGGATGGTGGTGTCGCCCAGGCCGAAGGTGGAGTACTTCTGCCCAACTCGCCCGGGGCGGAAGTACAACTCGGTGTCGAAGATCGGCTGCACGATGCCCACCCCAGCCCGCCAGCCTGGCGGCAGGATGCCGTCAGGCAAGGTGTAGTCGAAGCGGAGCGTCTCGACATACAGTTGCACGTGATAGCCCGGCAACGCGTCCCCGCCCTGCGAGTTCCGGGTATGCGACGCGTTGTAGTAAGCGTTGTAGTTCAGGAAGGTGAAGCCTGGCGGGGACGGCTCAAGACCCGGGTTGATGGTCCCCACGCCGAGCGGGTAGCTGGTGCCGCCGCCCTCGGTGGCCCATGCGGCAGGGCTGGCCCCGAACACGGCCAAGCCAACGGCCGCAGCGCAGTGTACTCGGCGCAGGCCGCAGTGCCGCCCAAAAGCGAAGCGCGACGTCATCGAACGCATCCCATCATTTGTTGTTGTTTAGTAACATCTTATTGCGCGAGCTGGCCTTTCGGGCCAGTCGGGCAGGTCTTCAGTGCAGTGCTGCCGCCAGCAGTCAGGGATGGATCAGTGGCAGCCCTCCGCGCTTGGAGCGATGCGAGTGCGCGGGGCGCCGACCCCGACGGCCATCATGCGCGCATCTTGCCGCCAGGTCGCAGGAACACGCCCTCCGCCAAGGCTGGTGCCTGCGGGCGTGCCGGTGGCGCTCACGTCGCCCGGACGGCATTGACGTCTTTGGTGGTCAGCATGGAAGCGACGGTCTGCCCGGTGCCGGCATCCATGCCGAAAGTGCAGTCTGCGCCAGGGCCGGCGCACCTTGGCACCATGCTTCTCGTGCAGCCATTCGCTTTCGCCGCACAGCTTCAACCCCGCACGGCCCGCCAGCAAACGCGCGGGCCTGCCGCTGGTGCCCGCTCTCGGCACCTCCAGCGTTTCCGCCCGGCGGCAAAGCGTCCCGCGGTCTGGAACGGCGGCAAGCCCAAGCAGGCGCATGACGGAGCCGATCAGACCTCTCATCTGCGCAGGGCCAGCCGTCCGAGCCGCGACGGCAGCGTCGGCGTCCCGTGCCACCAGATTTCCGCGCTGGCGCAGCCTGGCGTGATGATCGCGCCGGTTCAGCGCCTTGCGCTTCTGCTTGGGACCGTGATGCCGGCGATCGGCATCTGCTTTGAACGGCACAGGACGTCTCAGGTCGAGCCACTGCCGCCTTCCCATGCCGCACCGCTCCCGCCACCCATCGCCGAACCGTTGAAACAGCGCCCAACCCGCCGCCACGATGATCAGCCTGCGCATCGCCGGGTCCACAGCCACAGACCCTGGCGCGGACCGCCCCGCGGTCGATCAGCGCCTCCGCAGCGGCGCGGGACAGGGCGAAGGTGCTCATGCCGCGTAGCCCAGGAACCCGCGCGTCCGCGCCGCCTCGGGCCAGGCCTGGCACAGCGAGCCGGTGAGCTGCGTGCGCAGGCACAGCTGCGTCTCGCAGGCGCAGGCCCGAACCGTGTCGATGGTGCCGCGACGGGCCTTGTCCAGCCAGTCGGGATCGGCGAACAGCGGCCTTGCCAGCCCGACTGCGTCGGCCTCGCCGACTTCGAGGATCTTCTCGATCAGTTCCGGATCGGCGATGCCGCCGTTGGTGAACACCGGCAGCCGGGTCGCCGCCTTGATGGCCCGCACCTGCGCGTGCTGGAACAACGGCCGCCCCATCAGGCCGTCGTTGCCCGGCATCCGCATGGTCTCAAATGTGCAGACCACGGGCATGACGAAGTCGATCCCGGCATTGTCGAGCTGGCCGACCAGGCGCACGGATTCGGCAAGCTGCCAGCCATCCGGGGCCAGCTCGTCGCTCATCAGGTGCAGGCCCACGATGAAGCCAGGCCGCACCGCCGCCCGCACGGCGGCGAGCACCTCGCGCAACAGGCGGGTGCGCCCCGCGAAGTCCCCTCCATAGGCGTCGGCACGCCGGTTCATGCGCGGCGACAGGAAGTTCGAGATCAAGAACCCCTGCGCCGCGTGCAACTCCACGCCGTCGAAGCCGGCCTCCTGCGCCAGCGCGGCGGTGTTGGCGAAGGCGGCGACGCAGGCAGCGATCCCATCCTGCGTGATCTCGGACGGCGTGACGACGCGGCCGGGCAGCAAAGGGAACGCGATGGCGGATGGCGCCAGGCGCGGCGCCTGTTCATAAACGTCCCAGGGTCCGGCATACCGGCCCGCATGGACGATCTGCATGACCGCGAGCGCGCCGTGCCGACGGATTTCGCCCGCGACATCGGCGAAGCCGGCGACGGCGCCAGGTTCGGCCAGCATCGGCTGCCGCGGCATCTGGCGGCCGGCAAGGTTGACCGCGACGTTCTCGGTGATGACCATGCCGACGCCGCCCTGCGCGCGGCGGCCGTAGTGCTCCGCCATCGCCGCCGTCGCCCGGCCGTCGGCGGCGGCGTAGCCCACCGACATCGGCGCCATCAGCACCCGGTTGCGCATGGTGGCGGCGCCGACCCGGAGCGGCGCCGAGATCAAGGGAAAGCGGTTGTCGGCCATTGATGTCCTCGCTGCGACGCTGCCGGCCGCTCAATCCAGGAAGTTCGGCGGCGGCGGCACGCCCCAAAGGTTGGCCACCGCCGGGTCGGGCTCCCACACCTTTGGCCGCTGCGGTCGGTCCCGGTGCCAGGGGCGCGGCTCGAAGTAGCCGAGGGCCTCGTCGTTGATCCGGTCGAGCTCGGTGAACAGCTCGACAATCTGTCCATCGGGGTTATGGTGGTAGGTGTAGATGTTGTGCCCCATCCCGTGGCGCCCCGGACCCCAGATCAGCGGGATGTCGCGACGTGCCAGCAGGTCGCACGCGGCCTCGATGTGCGCCCAGTCGGTCAGCTCGAAGGCGACGTGGTGCATCTTGTCGGCCTTGCCTTTGACGAAGTTCAACGTGTGGTGGTCCGGGCCGCAGCGCAGGAAAGCGAAGAAGTCGCCCATCCAGTCCGACTCGCGGAACCCCAGCACCTGCACGTAGAAGTCGACGACCTTGCGGATGTCTGTGACGTTGAAAGCGACGTGCCCGAGCTTGTTGGGCACGATCCCGGCCTGCTGGAACCGCTGCGGCGCGAACTGCCGCTCGGCGAACACCTCGATCTCGGTGCCCTTCGGGTCATGGAAGGCAACCAGATCGGAGATTGACGGCTGCGGGTCGTGCCGCCGCTCAGTCGCGAGCCCGTGCTTGCCGAGCTGCTTAGCGAATGCGCCCAGGTCGGCATCGGGCGCCAGTTGGAACGCGAGGCGCGCGCACCGCGCCACATCCCCGCGGCGCAGCACCACCGAGTGGTGGTCGAGGGTGCTGGCGAGATAGGCGGCGTCGGCATCGCGCTCGACCAGGGTCAGCCCCAGCACCTGCGTGTAGTAAGTCACTAGCTGCTCGACATCGGGCGTCTCGAAAGTCGCATGGCCGATCCGACGTACCGTGATCATCGCGCTCTCCCTTTCTTGGCCTCGCCTTGGGCCATCCCATTGCGCAACGTCCCGAGCGGGCCGACCGTCACTTCCACGATGTCACCGGCCTTCAGGAATTCCCGCGGCGAGCGGCCATAGCCCACCCCGGCGGGCGTGCCCGTGGCGATCAGGTCGCCCGGCTCCAGCGTCATCATCCGTGACAGGTGGGCTATGATCTCGCGCACGCCGAACACCATCTGCGCGGTGCTGGACTGCTGCTTGACGATGCCGTTGACCGCAAGCCGTATCGGCAGGGATTGCGGGTCGGGCACCAGGGACGCGGGCGTGAGCCATGGGCCGGTCGGCTGAAACCCGTCCCACGCTTTCTGCATGACCCAATCGATGCCGACGAAGGGCGCGCTCTCGATCCAGTCGCGCGCCGAGATGTCGTTGACGACGGTGTAGAACCCCACCGCCGCGAGTGCGTCGCCGCCGCTCACGTCGCGCACGCGGCGGCCGATCACCACGCCAAGCTCCGCTTCCCAGTCGATCATCCGGACGCCCTCCGGCAACGCCACCTCCTGCTCGTGCGCCGCCAGCGAGGTAGCCGGGCGCAAGAACGAGTAAGGATACTCGGGCAGGTTGGGGACGCCCATCTCGGCAATGTGGTCGCGATAGTTGACGCCGACGCAGATCAGCTTCGGCGGCCTGCCGACAGGCGGCAGCCAGCGAGCCGATGCCAGTTCGATTGGCACGGCGTCAGGCTTCTCGGCAGTTGCCGCCAGGACTTTCGGGTGCCAGTCCGCCCAATCCGCCAGCGCCGCGTCGAGGGAGCGGGGAGCGCCTTGCACCAGGTCGGCGAGGCGGAACGTGCCAGCGTCCGCATCGACCACCGGAGTGGCCTGCCCCGAGAGTTCGATCATCCCGAGCCGGTAGCTCACTTATTTTTCTCCCCCTTGCCCAGCGAGCTTGCCACTCCTGCTTCTAGAGTCAACATTTTATCGACAAAAAATCTTCTTATCGACAATATATTTCAGTTGCTAGTCGCCCACTCTGGGATGTCGCTGCGGCTGCCCCAAGCGCAAAGCGAGTGCGCCGCGTGGCGGAACTGGCGCGGCAGGTGATCATCGGCGGTGATCCTGTCGCCCTCGGTCACCAGGCCGAACAGCATCCCGTCCGGTCCGCGCAGGCTAAGGAACATCTGCTGCGACGCCGGGCGGCGGCCGGGTCCATGCACGATCGGGACCTGCGACCCTTGCATCCAGTAGCTGTTTTGCATCAGCTGATCGACGCCCTCGACGCCGAACTGGATTTCCAGCAGCCCGCTGCCTTGGCTTTCGGTGAGCGCCAGGCGATGGTGCGCGGAGTCGATCCGGACGTAGGCGGAGCGGCCAACATAGTCGCTGACGCGGCCGGACATCAGCCCGGTCCAGAACGCCAGCGCGGTCGCCGGCTCCGCCACGCGCAAGGCGACGCCGTGGAACCCGGTGATGCCGGCGTCGCGCGATGGGAAGTACCGCCACCCGCTGTGCAGCGGACGCACCACCAAATCGACGCGCAAGCCGCCGTCGAGCATCGCCGTGACATGGTCCTGCACCCGGCGTGCCGTGTTGCCCGCGGCATCGCCACGGCTGACCCGCAGCCCGGCCGCGCGCAGCTCTTGTTCGGCGCGCTCCAGTGCCTCGACGTCGCGCAGCTCGATGCCGAGCGTCTGGTCGGCGGCGTCGCCGTGCACGTAGCACAAGGTATGGTCGCGGCTGTCGGAGCGGAACCAGGCCTGCCCCTCGTCGCGGCCCACTAGCTGCAATCCCATCACGCGGGTCGCGAAGTCGCAGGCGCCTTCCAGGTCGGGCGTGCCCAGCCGGACGTAGCGCAGTTGTTCTATCTGGATCACGTCGCCCCCAAACGCCGCCGGATCAGTTGCCGGTCTCGGCCTTGCTCACGCCACCCACCGCCCAATGCGTCGGAGGCACCTCCTTCAACAACACGCGCACAGCCTGGGGCGGCACCCCCAACGTCCGCACCACCGCGTTGGTCACCTCGCGCAGCAACGCTTGCTTCCGCGCCGCATCCCGCCCTTCCAGGAGGTTGATCATGACAATCGGCATGATCAACCGGCAACCCGGAACGCCACGGCGCCGAGCCGTTCCATCTCAAGGCGCACATGCACGCCGGCACGCAGCGGCTCGGCGGTGGTGGCACCGCCGGCCAGTACGATGGCGCCGGCGGGCAGATCCTCGCCCGCCGCGCCGGCGAACGCCGCCGCTGCGGCCAGCGAACGCAGCGGATGCCCCAGAATCGCGGCGGTCGAGCCGATCTGCACCGCCCGCCCGTCGAACACCATCACCAAGCCCAAATTCGCCGTGTCCACGTCCGGGGCCGACCACGGCCCGACGCAGTACCCCGACGACGAGCTGTTGTCGGCCACCACGTCGCCGAGGCTGAATTTGAAGTCCCGGTAGCGGCTGTCGATGATCTCCATGGCCGGCGCCACTGCCTCCACCGCCGCCGCCGCCTCGGGCAGCGTGACCGGGCCGGCGAGCGGGCGCCTGAGCAGGAACGCCACTTCCGGCTCGACCCGCGGATGCACGTAGCGGGACAGCACGATCTCGCCGCCCTCCTCGACCGCCATGCCGCTGGTGAGCCGCCCCCAGATCATGGTGCCAATGCCCATCTGCACCATCTTGGCGCGGCTGGTGAAACCCATCTTGATGCCGGTGCGCCGTTCTCCCCGGCCCAGGCGGCGGGCGACGGACGCCGCCTGCACGCGGTAGGCGTCCGGCAGCGGCAGCTCGGCCTCGGCGGACAACTGCGCGATGGCCGACGCGTTCCGGGCCGCGTCGTCGACCCGTTCGGCAAGCTGCTCGATGTCCATGCTCATGCGCTCCTCGCAAACGCTATGCGGACCGACCCAAGCCCGTTGATCCGCGCCTCGAACCAGTCGCCGCCCCCCGCCGGGACGACCGGGCCAAGCGCCCCGGACATCACCAGGTCGCCAGCGACGAGCGGACGGCCGACCTCCACCATCTTGCGGGCGAGCCATTGCACCGCGATCAACGGATGTCCAAGGCACGCGGCCCCCGCCCCGGTCGCCACCGGCTCGCCCTGGCGCTCCATCACCATGCCGGCGAGCCGCAGGTCGACGCCCGCGATCGAGCGTGCCGTCCCACCCAGCACGAAGCGGCCGGATGAGGCATTGTCGGCGACTGTGTCGACGAGGCGGATGTCCCAGCCGGCGATCCGGCTGTCCACCACCTCGATTGCGGGCATCACCGCCTCCACGGACCGCAACACATCGGCCATGGTGGGCGACGGACAATCGAGGTCGCGCCCCAGCAGGAAAGCCATCTCGGCCTCCACCCGCGGCGCGATCAGCAGGCCCGACGGCACCTCGTCGCCATCGGCCAGCTCCATGTCGGCGAACAGCATCCCGTAATCCGGCTGATCGACGCCCAACTGTCGCTGCACGCTCTTGGCGGTGAGGCCGATCTTGCGCCCGACCAGCCGGCGCCCGGCCCGCAACCCCGCCTCGGTGCCGCAATCCTGGATGGCGTAAGCGGCGGCGATATCATCGGCGGCGACGTCCCCGCGCACCGGCGGGATCGGGACGGCAGCCTGCTCCGCCTGCCGCAGCCGCTCGGAAATTTTGGCGGCGACGCTCATAGCCGGACGCAGACGTTCTTGAGTTCGGTGTAGAATTCGAGCGAATGGATGCCGCCCTCACGGCCGAGGCCCGATTGCTTGGTGCCCCCGAACGCCGTGCGCAGGTCGCGCAGGAACCAGCTGTTCACCCAAACGATGCCGGCATCGAGCCGCGCCGCGACCCGGTGCGCCCGCGAAACGTGCCCGGTATAGAGCATCGCCGCCAGCCCGTAAGGCGAGTCGTTGGCGAGCTCGACCGCCTCCTCCTCCTCGTCGAACGGCCGCACATGGACGCAGGGGCCGAAGATCTCCTCGCGCACCACCGCCGAGCTTTCCGGCAGGCCGGTCCAAACGGTGGGAGCAATCCAGGCGCCGCCGGCGAGTTCGCCGGGCATGGCGATGGCGCCGCCGCCGGTCACGACCGAGGCGCCCTCCTCGCGGGCGCGGTCGAAATACGACAGCACCTTGCGCCGGTGCTCGAGGCTGATGAGCGGGCCGAGGCTGGTCGCGGCATCGCCGGGGGGGCCGGCCCGAAGCGCCTCGGCCTTCGCCACGAGGGCCGCCACGAACCGGTCGAAGATCGGCCGCTCCACGTAGAGCCGCTCGGCCTGCAAGCAGATCTGCCCTGAGTTGAGGAACACCGCGCGCGCGGTGTCGTCCACCGCGCGGTCGAAATCGGCGTCGGCGAACACCACGCCGGCGTTCTTGCCGCCGAGTTCGAAGGACACCGCGCGCACCCCGTCCGCGGCGGCCTTCATGATCGCGCCGCCGGTCCCGGTCTCGCCGGTGAAGGTGATCGCATCGACGCCGGGGTGGCGGGTGAGGTGCTCGCCGGCCGAGCCGGGGCCGAAGCCGTGCACCACGTTGTAAACGCCGTCGGGGATGCCGGCCTCGCGCATCACTTCGCCGAGCAGGGTCGCGGTGGCCGGGGTTTCTTCGGAAGGCTTCACCACGACGCAGTTGCCGCAGGCCAGCGCTGGCGCCACCTTCCAGGTCATCAGCAGCAGGGGCAGGTTCCACGGGCAGACCACCGCAATCACCCCTTTCGGCTTGCGCAGCGTGTAGTTGATGGCGTCCGAGCCGTGCCAGCGGGTGGCGAAGAACTCCCCCGCGTGATGCTTCAGCACCGAGGCGAAGGCGCGGAAGTTGGCCGCGCCGCGCGGGATGTCGAGACTGGACGCCAGCGACACCGGCTTGCCGGTGTCGGCGACCTCGGCCGCGAGGAATGAGTCGAAGCGGGCCTCGATTCCGGCCGCGACCCGATCCAGGAGAACGGCGCGGACATCGGCGTCCATCCGGCCCCAGGCTCCCCTCAGCGCCCGCCGGGCGGCGCCGACCGCCGCGTCCACGTCCTCCTCGCTCGCCTCATCGACCAGGGCGAACACCGTGCCGGTTGCCGGGTCCACGTCCTCAAAGGCGCGGCGGTTGGCTGGGCGGGCGATCTGTCCGTTGATGTAGTTCCGGATATGGTGCAGTTCCGCCATGGTCGTCCCCACATCGATCAGCCGGAACCCTACCCGAATTTTTATCGATAAAAAAGTTTTTTCTCGCGAATCGCCAGAATGGCGAATTCAACATAAACTATCGTTGAAGGTTGCGGGCCAAGCCGCTAGGCGTTCCAACCGTTGGAATGGTGGAACCCACATGGACGAAACTCCCGTTACGCTTGCCGACCTCGCTGACGGCAACTTGCGCCGGGACATCCTTTCCGGGGCGTTCAAGCCCGGGGAGAAGCTTTCCATCGCCTTGCTGACCAACCGCTACGCTATCGGCGCGAGCCCGCTGCGGGAAGCCCTGTCGCGCTTGTCCGCCGAGCACCTCGTGGTTCTGGAGGGCAAGCGTGGCTTCACCGTGGCGCCGGTCAGCGTCGCCGAACTGGACGACATCTCCGCATGTCGCCGGCTGATCGAGACCGAGGCGGTCAGCCAGGCCGTGGCGGCCGGCGACGAGGCGTGGGAGTCGAGGATGGTCGCCGCTTTTCATAAGCTGGACCGGGCGGAGGAGCGGATCCAACAGGACACCGGTTCTCTCGACGAGTGGGAGCAGCGCAATCGCGAGTTCCACGAGGCAGTGGTGTCCGCCTGCGGCTCGCCCTGGCTGATTCGGCTGCAGAAGCTGCTGTACGCGCAGCACGAACGCTACCGACGGGTGTCGCTGACTTTTCGCGAGCCGGACCGCGACCTGCGCGGCGAGCACCGGGCCATCATGCAAGCGTGCCTTGACCGCGACGCCGCCGCGGCGGCGCGCCTTTCGGCCGAGCACATCGACCGCACCGTCCTGGCCGTCCATGCCGTGCTTGCGGCCGGCAACGTCCCCCCACGCCGGACCCGCTCCTCCACGAGGACGGCCTCTCTGCCAAATCGTCGATAGTTTTGCGTACTGTCGTTGAAATCCGTCGGACCACGACGCACATCCCAGATGCTGAGGAGGGGAACGGTCATGATCAACTTGCGTGACGTGAGCTATGTACGCCTGGGCACTGCCGACCTCGAAGGCGCGACGGTGTTCGCCACCGAGTTCCTGGGGCTGCAGGTTTCGGAGCGCCGGCGCGACGCGGTGTACTTCCGTTCCGACGCGCGGAGCCACACGCTCTGCTACGTCGAGGGATCGACCGAGCAGCAGGCGGTCGGCTTCGAGGTCAGCGACACCGCGTCGCTCTCCGCCGCGGCAGGTGAGTTGGAGGCGCAGGGGCATCCGGTCCGCGTCGGGACATCCGGCGAGTGCGCGCTGCGCCAGGTCGAAGCGTTCATCGCCTTCCGCGACCCTACCGGCAACCCGATCGAGCTTGCAGTGCGCCCCGCCCATGAGGGCGGACGCTACTTCGCTTCCCGCGATGCCGGCATCACCGGGTTCAGCCATGTCGGCCTGTGCAGCACCGACCGGGCGCGTGACGAGAAGTTCTGGACCGGCATCTGCAACGCGCGGGTAAGCGACCGTATCGGCGACGCGCCGCTGCTGCGGATCGACGAGGTGCACCATTCAATCGCGCTGTTCCCCTCGACCGTCGCTGGCGTCCAGCACGTGAACCACCAAGTCGAGAGCGTCGATGACATCATGCGCTCCTACCGTTTCCTGGTTGACCGCCACGTGAAAATCGTGTTCGGCCCCGGCCGGCATCCGACCTCCTCGGCGCAGTTCCTTTACTTCGAGGGTCCGGACGGCATGGTGTTCGAATACTCAAGCGGCGTGCGGTCAATCACCGATGAGCCAGCGCACCGCGCCCGGCAGTTCCCATTCGAGCCGCGGGGCTTCTGCCAATGGGGCGCCAAGCCGGCCATCGCGGAATTCCGCCCTTGATGCCAACGCCGTCGGCGGGGACCCAGCGCCTGGTCCGTCAGGCGGCCCGTGCCCTTGGCCGCCATGGCCTGGCGCACGCCTACGGCCATTGCAGCGCCCGGCTGGACAGAAACCATTTCCTGGTGTGCGCGGCCCGGCCGATGGGCTTGATCGCCGCTGGCGAGGATGGCAGCGTGGTTTCCGTCACTGGGCCGCTGCCGGAAAGCGTGCTGGGCGAGGTCCGCATCCACCAGAAGCTGTATGCGCGTCGCCCGGAGGTCGGCGGGGTAGTGCGCTGCATGCCGCCGAAGGCGATGGCGCTCGGGACCATGCGCCGCACGCCGCGGCCGCTGCATGGCTTCGGGAGCTACTTCGCCCCGGGGGCGCCGCTCTGGGACGACCCGCAACTGCTGCGCGACGATGCCGCTGCGGCTGCCCTGGTCGAGGCGATGGGCAGGGCTCCGGCAATCGTGATGCGTGGCAATGGCGTGGTGACGGCGGCCGAAACGCTTGAGCGCGCGGTGGTGTTGGCCTGGTACCTGGAAGACGCGGCGCGAGTGGAGTTGGATGTGCTTCAGGCTGGGATTGAACCCGCCGTGCTCAGTGCGGGCGAGGCGGCAACGCGGGCGACGTTCCAGGGCGGCATCGTCGAGCGCATGTGGGCCTACCTGACGGCGGCCGACTCGGAGTAGAGCTGTTCATGGCTCGGCTAGTGCCGCCTCTCATTGCTTTTCCAGCCCGGCGGTGACCAGCCGGTTGCTGGAGTCCACGCGATTGGACTGCCGCTCGACCTGGTTGGCGTGCAGCAGATTCTCCCGAAAGCTGCCCATGACACGCGGGCAGGATAGCAATCCCGCGCCATAACCCGGCATTCCTCGCCGGGGCGCGGCATTTCGGGCCGTCTTGCCAAGGTCCGTTTGGCCCACAGCGAGCCCCGGCACTCAACGAAACGTCCGTCCGCGTCAGCCCCGAACCGGAGCTGATCTGTCCTACAAGGCCGACCTGAGCCATGCGGCCCGGCTGATGCCGTTGGTGACTGAGAGCCTTCTCTGATTGGGGTTGTGGATGTCAAGCTGGTCCTTTTTGCCTTTCTGCTGGCTGCCCCTCCCATGGGTCACTCGCTTCTCTTCGCGGTCGGCGCCGAGGCCGCCGCACGATGGGGTCAGGAGGGTGAGGCGTCTCAACCTGTTTCGCGACCTGGGCGCGTTCCGCGACCCGGTTCTGGACTCTCAACGAGATCGCCCCACCCATTGAGGTGGTCCCCGTTCTTCGGACAGGTGGTTAAGCTTGGTTCGCCTCCATGAAGGACGGACCTGATGACGGGCAAGCGGGAGCGGTATTCGGCAGGGTTCAAGGTGCGCGTTGCGCTGGAGGCGCTGCGTGGCGAGCTGACGCTTTCGCAGCTGGCGACCAGGCACGGCGTGCACCAGACGCTGATCGGCGATTGGAAGCGTCAGGCGATGGACGGCCTGGCGACGGTGTTCTCCGGCAAGGGGGAAGCAAAGGAGGGCATGCGAGAGGAGGATGTCGAGAAGCTGCACGCCAAGATCGGCCGGTTGGTGGTGGAGCGGGGTTTTTGGTGAAGGCTTCCGGCCGATGAGCGTCGAGCGGAGACGGCAGCTGGTCGAGCCCGACTATCCCGGCCTGTCGGCAGCGCGCCAATGCGAGTTGGTGTCGATCAGCCGGTCGTCGTTCTGCTGCCAGCCCGTGGGCGAAACGGCGGAGAACCTGGCGCTGGTGCGTTTGCCGGAAGCAAGGGCTTCCAGCGAGATCGACGCGCAGTTCCTGGAAACGCCCTGGTAGGGCTCGCGCCAGATGGCCCGGCATCTCCGGCGAAATGGCCAAGAGGTCGGCCGCAAGCTCGCCGAAACCCGGAGGGTTTGCGGCTGGGTGCGGCGTTTGATGGCCGTCACGGGGCTGGCGCCGATCCACCAGCGCCCGCGCACGACGGTGCCGAAGCCCGAGCATCGGATCTGGCCGTGTCTGCTGCGGGGCGTGGCGGTCGACCGGCCGAACCAGGTCTGGTGCACCGACTTGACCGACATCCCGATGCGCCGAGGCTTTCTCTGCCGGGTCGCGGTGATGGACTGGGCGACCAGGAGGGTGCTGTCCTGGCGGGTGTCGGACACCATGGACGTGGAGTTCTGCGCGGGCGCGTTGCAGGAGGCCTTGGCCCGGTTCGGCCGGCCGGAGATCTTCAACTCCGACCAGGGCAGCCAGTTCGCCTCGTCGGCGTTCACCGGCGTGCTGCAGCAGGCGAGCGTGCGGACCTCCATGGACGGCCGGGGGCGTTGGATGGACAACGTGTTCATCGAGCGGCTCTGGCGCAGCCTGAAGTATGAGCGCACCTGCCTGCATGCGTTCGAGACCGGCTCGGAACTGCGGGCCGGGCTTTCGCGGCGGATCGGCCACCACAATGCCCGGCCGCCTCACTCGACCTTGGCTGGGCGCACGCCCGACGAGGCCTATGAGGCCGGACGGATGGAGAGACTGGCGGCCTGACAACAACCAGAACCAAGCTTAACTCGGCCGCCAAACTGTCCAACAGGACGGGTCCACCTCAGTACGCCCAGCTTGGCCTTCAGCCGTTCGCTTTCCAGCGCCTCGCCGCCGGTGGGCGCAGCGAAACGCGAAGCGTTTGCGCGGGGTGGCCAGGTTGGCTTCGCCTCCGGCCAGG
>CALMAB010000229.1 GCA_937858325.1 uncultured Acetobacteraceae bacterium | reverse complement strand
GCGCGGGTCGTGGGCGCCGAAGAGCGTGGCGCCCGGCAGCTTGTGCGTGCCGAGATCAAGCGAGCCGGCGCTGCTGGCGCTGGACGGCGCCGTGAGCCGAGGGGCGCCGGCGACGATGCCTTCCGCGATGCCCCACGGCGCGCCGTCGGTGAGCTTGTAGCCTTCGGCCTCAAGCACCTTCCGCGTGTCGGGCGAAAGGGCGTAGGGTTCGAGGGTGATCGTGTCCGGCAGCCATTGCATGTGGATGCGCGGCGCGTCGATGGCCTCCTGCACGGTCATCCCGTAGTCGATCATGTTGGAGATCGCTTCCAGCGTGATCGTGATGATCCGCGACCCGCCGGGGCTGCCGATGACCATCGCCACCCGCCCGTCCTTGGTGACAACCGTGGGCGACATCGAGCTGAGGGGCGTCTTGCCGGGCGCCACGGCGTTGGCCGCCCCCTGCACAAGCCCGAACTGGTTGGGCACGCCGGGCTTGGACGTGAAATCGTCCATCTCGTTGTTCATCACGACCCCCGTGCCGGGGGCCACCAGGCGCGCGCCGAACCAGGAGTTCAGCGTGTAGGTCAGGCTGACGGCGTTGCCCTGCCCGTCGGCGATGGAGAACTGCGTCGTCTGCTGCCCTTCGGGCTTGTCGGCCGGGAGCTGGGCCGAGGGCGTGGCGTGCGCCGGGTCGATCCCGGCGCGGAGCTGGTCCCCGTAGGCGGGGCTGGTGAGCTGGTCCACCGGGTTGCGGACGAAGTCGGGATCGCCGAGCTTGTTGTTGCGGTCGCGGTAGGCGCGCCGCATGGCCTCGGCCATGGCGTGGACGCTGGCCGCCGAATGGAAGCCCATCGCGCGCAGGTCGTAGCCTTGCAGGACCTGGAAGATCTCGCACATCGCGACCCCGCCCGAACTCGGCGGCGGCGAGGAGATGATCGTGTAGCCGCGGTAGCCGCACGTCACCGGCGCGAGTTCGCGGACCTTGTAGCCGCTGAGGTCCTCCGGCGCGAACAGGCCGCCGCCCTCGCGGCTCGCGCGGACGATGAGGTCGCGCACCGGCCCCTCGTAGAAGCCGGGCGCGCCGAGGTCGCTGACGCGCTGCAACGTCTGCGCAAGCTCGGGCTGGACGAGGCGGTCGCCGGGCGCGAGCGGCGAGCCGTCCGGGCGCAGGAAGATCATGGCGGACGCCGGGTCGCGCCGGAAGTCGGCAGTGGCCTCCGTGAAGTTCGCGAGGTCGCCGGCCGTCAGCTCGAAGCCGTCATGCGCGAGGCGGATGGCCGGCGCCATCAGCTCCGCGCGCGTCCTGGTGCCGTAGCGGTCCCGTGCGTGCTCAAGCCCGGCGACGGTGCCGGGCACGCCCACGGCGAGCCAGGTCTTGGTCGAGCGGTCGGGCACGACGTTGCCCTGGGCGTCGAGGAACATGGTCGGCGTGGCGGCGTGCGGCGCCTTTTCGCGGAAGTCGAGAAAGGTGGCGCGCCCGTCGGCCAGCCGCACCGTCATGAAGCCGCCGCCGCCGATGTTGCCTGCCGCCGGGTAGGTGACGGCGAGCGCGTAGCCGACCGCGACCGCCGCATCGACGGCGTTGCCGCCGCGGCGCAGCACATCGACGCCCACCTCCGTCGCGAGCCGCTGGGCCGTGACCACCATTCCGTGCATGGCCGGCACCGGCGAAGGGTCCGCCGCAAGAACCGGCGTGGCGGACAGGACAAGGGCAGCGAAGACGCGCATGTGCATGGGTCGTAGCCTCGATGGCCGCCCGTGCAGGCGGGCGATCCGTTCAGGTTGGCCGGTCAGCGCAACCACTCGTCATCAAGGAAGCACCCGTGAGCGGCTTGGGAAAGGGCCAATCCCAGCCGCAAGCCTCCGGCGCCGCCTCAACCGGGCAACGCCTTGAAACCGCCCTGCACGGCCAAGCGCACGGCTTCGGCCAGGCTGCCGACTTCAAGGCGTGACAGCAGCCGCGCCCGATGGACTTCGACGGTGCGCGGACTGAGGCCGAGGTCGCGGGCAACCGCCTTGTTGGGTTTTCCTGCCATCAGCCGTTCCAGCACTTCGCGTTCGCGCGGGGAGAGCGCCGCCAGGCGGGCGGCGGCCTTTGCGGCGTTCTCGTTGGCTTCCGGTGCAGCGACCGTTTCGAGCGCCCTGCCGACCGTGGACAGCAACGCCGCGTCGTCGAACGGCTTCTCGATGAAATCAACCGCACCGGCCTTCATCGCCCGAACGGCCGTCGAAACGTCGCCGTGCGCCGTCATGACGACAACCGGCCGATGAACGTCGTGCGCCCTGAGACGGTGCAGCAGCTCGATCCCATCCAGCTCCGGCATCCGGACGTCGGTGAGGATGCATTCCGCGAAAGCCTTCCCCAGACGGGGCAGCGCGTCGAGAAACGCGAAGCCGGACGGAAAGGTTTCGGCATCGATGCCCGCCGACCGCAGCAGCATGGCAACGGCCCGGCGGACCGCCTCGTCATCGTCGATCACGTACACCGTCGATTGCGGTGCTTTCGACTCTGGCGGCCTTGCCGAAACCTCGGGCCACTCGCTCAGGACGGCCATTCTCTTTCTCCAACAACTCAAGGCGCGACCGCTTGCGGCGAGGACGGCAGCGTGAAGCGGAACACCGCGCCGCCGCCGGGGTTGGGTTCGACCCAGAGCCGCGCGTCATGCGCCTTGATGATCGAGCGGCAGATCGAAAGTCCCATGCCCATGCCGCCCGGCTTGGTCGAGACGAAGGCCCGGAAAAGGGGTCCGCGATCTCGGGCGCGAGACCCGGACCGGTGTCGGCGACTGCAACCTCGACCATCTCGGGTCCGCTGCGCGCGGCCGTGACCGTCAGCGCGCGGGGCGACGGCGCGCCGTCATCCCCTCCCGCCCTTTGCGCCATCGCCTCGAGCGCGTTGCGCATCAGGTTGAGCAGCACCTGCTGGATCTGGACGCGGTTGACGAGGACCGGAGGAAGCCCCGCGTCAAGCAGCAGCCTGACATCGACGCTGAAGACGTTGGCGCCCACCAGTGCCAAAGTCCCCGCGTCCCTGATGAGCTTGGCCAAGTCCTCCAGTGTTTTCTCCGCCTCGCCGTCCCGGGCGACGAAGTCGCGGAGCTGCCGGACGATCTGCCCGGCCCGCATCGCCTGCTCCGCCGCGAGGTCCGTCGCCTCCTTGACCTCCGCCGCGGCGACTGCGCCGCCGGGCAAGGACGCGAGCATCCGCTGGGTGGCCCGGACGGCGCTCGTGACCGCCGTCAAGGGCTGGTTGAGCTCGTGGGCCAGCGCAGACGCCATCTCGCCGGCCGCGCTGACCCGCGAAACGTGCAGCAGCTCCACCTGCATCTCGTGCAGCCGCGCCTCGCTTTCGCGCAGCGCGTTCTCCGCCTGCGTGCGTTGGGTGATGTCGCGGGACACGGCGACGACGCGCGCCGGCTTGTCCTCCAAGTCTGGGATGGGCGCCACGGACACGTCCCACCACCGCGGCGTCTTCTTGGCCGTCGGGCAGAACGCCTCGAAGCGGGCGGGCCTGCCGGCGCGCGCCTCGGCGACGGCGGCCCTGATCTGGTCGCGGCTTTCCGACGGCCAGAACGTCGCCCACTCCTTGCCCTCGACGGCACGGAAATCGTCGATCTCCATGGCCTGCTGGCCATTGGCGTTCATGAAGGACAGCGTGCCGTCCCGCTCCACCACCTTGATGCAGTCGGTGCTGGCTTCGAGCACGGACCGGAGGAACGCCTCGCTCTGGCACAACGCCGCCTCGGCGCGTTTGCGCTTGGTGATGTCCACCAGCACGTTCACCCCGCCCACAAGCATTCCCGCGGCATCGCTGAGGGGCGCCGGATAGGCAATGACCGGGACGCGGGTGCCGTCGGGCCTTTCTGCCATGGCCTCGCCGCCGAAAACCGTTTGGCTGCCCTGCGGCGCCGGCCCCATGGCACCTCTGTCATGCCCAATCGGCGCGCCGTCCGATGTGCAAAGCCGCCAGGAGCCGCACCACCGGGTGTCGTCCAGCGGGGGACGCCAGCCCCAAAGGGCAACAGCGGCCTCGTTGTGGAAGGTGAGCCGCCCGGCGGCATCGGTGGTATAGACGGCAACGCCCAACGCCTCGATCAACGCGCGGTAGCGTGCCTCGCTTTCTTGCAGCGCCAGGCCCGAGGCTGCGATCTCGCGCAGGTGCAGCCCGGCCGCGAACTCGGTCATCACCGCGCCCGCGAGGTCGGCCAGCCCCTGCTCGTCCTCCGCGGCCCAGCCGCGCGGCGCCTGGTCGATCACGCAGAGCGCGCCGATGACGCGCCCGTCGGGCAAGGCGAGAGGCACCCCCAGGTATGAGATGACTCCAATCGCCTCGATGGCCGGGTGGCCGTGTACCCGTGGGTCGCGCCGCGCGTCCTCCACTGCGAACGGCAGCTCCGTCTCGACGACGAGGCGGCAGAAGGAGTGCGACAGCGGCATCGCCCGCAGGCTGGCCCAAGGCTCGGGCAGGCCCTCGGCGCTGAGGAAGAACTGCCGGTCGGCGTCCAGGAGCGAGACCAGCGCCACCGGCGTGCGCAGCAAGCGCCGGGCGAGGCGTGTCAGCCGGTCGAAACGTTCCTCGGCTGGGGCGTCGAGCAGCCTGGTCGCGCGCAGCGCGTCGAGACGCTGCGCCAGCCTGTCCTGCGCGGGCGGCGGCGGGCAGCCGTTGGACGGCCGCTCGCTCGATTCTGGCACAAAGGGCATCTCCTTATGCTCACCCTTCCCATTGCCGGGCCACGCCCACGTGCTTGCGGCCGGTGCGGCCAGAGCTCCAGGTCTGCGTCGGGCGGCCACTCCGCACCGGAAACGGGGCATCGGCGCCGCGCGGCAGGTGCCCGGCGATGCGTCAAGCGCCAGCCGCTGCTCCTGTCCTGCCCAAGCTGCAGCACCATTACGTATTTCCCCGTAATAGCATTTCGCTCCCTATGCGGCAGGTTGGGCCGTGCCCCGAACTCGTGGGATGGAGACCAACACCCGATGGCAAAGCAAGACGACAAGAGCGCAACCGACGTGGAGCGGAGGCCAGGAGCGGGCTTCCCGCGGGACCTCGCGGCGGAGCAGATCAACGGGAATGCCGCGCGCCTGAGCCGTGAGCTGCGGCAAGGACTTGTGGAGCGGCTCGCCGCGATGAGAGCGCAAGGCGAAACCTACGGCAGAGTGGTGGACCTGCTCAGGAGCGGCGCCGGCCGTCCGCAGGGCACGGAAGGCGACTCCACCCCGCAGGCCTTTCCCCATGGCTCAATGCATCGACGGCGAGGCTTCCGGCCTTCGTAGCCGGCTGCCGTCTTTCGGCGGGATCGCCATGCTCGGCCTGTTGCTGGTCGAGGTGCTCGTGCTTTGGCGGATGGCGGCCTTTGCCATCCGCCACGCCGCACGGGCGGCTCGCAATGACGGAAGGAGCGGGGCAAGGGACCGTTGGCATCAGGCCGTCACGATCAGCGCCAGGCCGGTGGCCGCCAGCGCGCCGGTCCACAGAAGGTCGAAGTTGATCCAGCCGCGGCGCAGGAACGCGAGGCCGACCCATTCGTGCACCACCAGCGCGACAAGCCCCGTCACCGTCAGCATCGTGACCGTGTGCACCGCGACCGCCCTGAGCGAGAGCAGCAGCGGTCCCTGACCAAGGGTCGGCGTGCCCGTGCAGAGCGGCACGAAGGCGGGCACCAGCATCAGCCCGGCGCCGTGCGCCGTTGCCATCAGGAACGACCATAGGGCAAGGCCCAAGACCCCCACCGTCATGCCGACGCGCACGCGGTGGCGGTGGCCGTAGGTCCAGTGATACCCCGCCCAAAGCACAAGGATGGCGCCCGCAGCGAAGCGCACCGCCGCCATGTCGATCACGGCGCCCATCGCCAGCACCGATGCGGCCACGAGCCAGACCGACAGCGCGTGGCCGGCCGCCACGGGCGCCAGCGCCAGCAGCACGGCCCGGCGGCTGCGCCGGTGCAGGCCGAGCGCCACGGCGAACAGCCAGCCCATCGCCGGGTTGAGGCCATGAAACAGGCCCAGCCCGGCGAAGGTGAGCCAAGGCCAGGCGCCTTGCACCGTCATCCCGCCTGCACGGCGACGCTGGCCCGGACGGCGACGCTGGCCCGGGCGTCACGGATAGCAGTATGAATCCGAGGAGCAGTCGCCGCCCTCCAGGCGGATCTGGTGCGGCCGGTGCGTCTTCGGCCATTCGATGAAGAAGTCAGGGTCGAAGGCGATGCCGCCCTCGGGTTTCGCATCGAGCTTCACCATCCACCCGTCGATCCCCTCCGGATAGAACTGCTCGTCGATCGCGCCGTAAAGCGAGTTGGTGAAGTACACCCGCTTGCCGTCGCGGCTGATCTCCACCATCTGCGGCCCGCCGTTGAGCTTGCCGTTCTGCGCCTTGGGATGCGTTGCGCGGGAGGCGATGCCGCCGATGCGGACCGTGCCCGTGAGCTTCGGCGCGAAGGGATCGGACACGTCGTATTGCCGCAGGTCGCCGGTGCCCCAGCAGGACACGTACAGGAAGCGGTCGTCCATCGAGAGGTCGATGTCGGTGACGAGCGGCGGCACCGCGCCGAACCCCTTCAGCATGTCCGGCAGCAGGGCCGGGTCGGCCGGCTCGGCGGGGATTTCGATCACCTTGCGCACCGCCCAGGAGCCGCCCTCGCGGTACCAGGTCCAGATCGACGCGGAGAGATCCTTGAGGCTGATCACCGAGTTGACGAAACCATAGGCCTTGGTCGGGTCGTGCGCCGGGCGCAGCTCGAAGACGAGCTGGTTCTCCGCGCCGAAGTCGATCTCCTGCTTGTGCTTGCGCGTGTGCAGGTCCCAGAAGTGCAGCTTGTGGCCATACTGCCCGCCGAGCAGGATTTCGGGCACCAGGCCGTTCTCGAAGCTGGCGGGCAGGCCCCATTCGCTGGTGACCATGGTGTCGTGGCCGAGGTGCCACCACACGTCATAGGCGAGGCGCTGCGGCCCGCGGTCGATCTCCCATTGGCCGCGGATGTCGAAGGTTTCGTGGTCCATCAGGAACACGCCGCCGGGCGCCTCGCCTTGGGCATTCGCCAGGGCGGCGACGTAGATGCCCTCCGGCCCGCAATGGATCGTGTGGGCGCGCGTGTAGTTCGACCGTTCCGCCACTTCATGGGGTTCGAGCACCCGGACGATCTCCGGCCGGCGCGGGTCGGCCTTTACGTCGAGGATGTGGATGCGCGAGGAGCGCAGGCCGGGCACGACCAGGTAGCGCCGCTCGGAATGCGGATGCGGCGCGTTCGGGCACAGGCAGGCGCTGCAGGCGTTCCAGCCGAAGTGGTGCAGCTCGTCGCCGACGTTCGGCATCGCCACGGTGCCCACCACCTGCGAGTAGGTGGCCGACCCCGGCGCCACATCGACCACGGTGATCGCGTCCGGGACCCGGCGCGCCGGGTCGAAGCTCGCGACGTAGGCGAGCGTTTCCACGGGCGCCTGCATGGCCATGCGGGGAGAAGGATAGAACGTCGGATCCGGTGTCCACGTCGCCATGTCGGCCGCCTCCTGCTGGGGTCGCCTTGGTGTTCCGTGCGGGTTCTATGGAGCGGTCGCAGCCCTGAGTCCGGAACACCGGTCGTCATGGGGGCCTTGGCCACCCGCAGGCTCCGCCATTCTGCTGGGGAAGCGTGTCATGGATGACTTCGCGATGTCCAGGACCGAATGCGCAGGCCTCATTGACCATGACCCGTGCTCGTCATCGCGAAACCCGCTTGGGCCGTGGCGACCCAGGCCCTGACCGAGGGCGGTCCCGCGCGCAACCGCAGCCAGCCTCAGCTCAGGTGTCCAGCCGCTTTTGGGCGTGAGGGGCCAACGACCGATCCGGATGCATCGGGCATTGGTGTACGGGTCGAACTTCGACAGCTTCGACGTGCCGAAATGGGACGCCTGGATCGACCGGGCTGGAAGAGCTGCGGCGCCGCCCCTCACGGGTCCTTTGGCTGGCGCCTTGGTGGAAATCCCGTTGCGGGAGGTCACGGCGGGCTACGACGGCCCGCCGCGTCCCGTCGGCTTTCAGCGCCTGCGGGCCGGGGCGATGCATGACATCCTGGCCGTCTCGGCCGGACCTCGACCGCACTTTCCTGAACGCGACAGAGGCGGTGGCGGGTGAGCTGGCCCGCGACGTCGCCGCTTCGCCGGCCGGAGCGGGCGCCGTGGACGCAGCCGGCCATAGCGCCCTTTGCGCTCTGCCGGGAAGCGTGGGCTGCCTGCGACGGATCGGTTGGGATCGTCATCATACGGGCGGCACCATGGGGCGACCTATGTGCAGTATCTGATGGGTGAAATCCATGGGCGTATGACGGTCGTTCAACCAAGCCGTCCGCATTATGCCAAAGACCCCTTGCCCCGTTTCTTCCGTCATTGCGAGCCGCCCTTGCGGCGTGGCGATCCAGAAGCCGCGAGCACGGCGCCTGGCCCCTGGATCGCCGCCTCCCAACGCCGGTCAACAGCGAACACAGGAACGTGCTGGTCAAACCCCTTCAAAGCCCGCGCGTCCAGCTCAACGAGAGGCACCCGCGAACCGACCGCCTGGGCCGCGACGCGGTCCAGGAGGATTTCGGACGCGTCCGCGCTCGAGCACAAGCGCGACGCGAGGTTCACGACGGTGCCGATGGCGGTGTAGTCGAGGCGGCCCTCGGAGCCGATCCGCCCAACCGTCGCAGGTCCCATTGCCAGCCCCACGCCGAAGCCGAGCCGGTGGCCCAGCGCGCGCCACTCGACCGAAAGCGCCTGCACGCTTCGTTGCATGTCGCTCGCCATGTCGACGGCGCGCAATGCCGGGTCCGGGCACGGAACCGGCGCGTTGACCAGCACCATCATCCCGTCGCCGGAGAAGTGCGTCAGCGTCGCCCCGTATGCGCTGATCACCCGTCCAAGAGCGTTGTAGTACTCGCCCAGCACGCCCATGACGGTTTCAGGCTCCGCGCGGACCGAGAAGGCGGTGAAGCCCCGCAGGTCGCAGAACACCACGGCCACATCGACGCGCCGTCCGTCCAGCACGCCGTCGTCGCCCGCGCGGTCAACCAGCTCGGCCACCTGCGGCGCGAGGAACCGCTTGAGCCGGCTGATGCGTTCCGAGCGCTCCCGCGACACCGCCAGCTCGCCCGCCATCTCGTTGAACTGGGTGGCAAGCCGCTCGAACTCGTCGCCCGTGGCGAGGCTGATCCGGTGGCCGAACTGCCCGGCGCCGATCCGGGCAACCCCGTCCTCCAGGAGGCGTATCGGCCCGATCATGCGCTGGGCGAGCCAGTAGGCGAGCACCGCCGCGAACGCCGCGCCGGCGACGAGCAGCGCCGCGGTGCGCCAAAGCGCGGCGTAGATGGGGCCGAACGCCTCGGCGACGGGCTGCTCGACGACCACGCTCCAGTTGACGCCGGGGACTTGCGCCATCGCCGCCAGCACGGCGTGCCCCGCCCTGTTCTCCCCCGTGACCGCTTGGCCGGACCGGGCGAGGATGGCCGCCCGCAAGGCCTGGAACGGCCGCGCCGCGGCGTCGTCGGCCCGCAGCACCAGGCTGATGTCCGGATGCGCGACGAGGCGTCCCGGCCCGTCGAGCACGAACGCCTCCCCGGTCCGGCCGACCCGGATCGCGAACACCACCTCCCAGATGAGCTTGAGGTTGATCTCCGCCACGGCCATCCCGACCGCCGAGCGGTTGCCCGCGACCGCGACGGTCATGAAGGGTTCGGAGCCGCGGTGGAACGTGACCGGGCCGAACCAGGTCCGGGCCGAGCGGGTCCCGACCACCGCCGGGCTTTCGGAGTGGTCGTCGCCGCTCTCGACCCTGTTCAGGCCGATGCGCGACACGAACAGGCGCTCCCGGCCGGCGGCATCGAGCAGGGTGAGGCTCAGAACGGCTGGGACCTGCCGCAGGAGGCGCAAGGCGTCGAGCCTGTGCCTGTCGTCCGCGGCGTCCGTCCACGGCAGCTGCACGGTCCACCCGAGTTGGTCGCGGATTCCGTCCATGAAGTTCCCGATCTTCGCCGCGGCCGACCGGGCTTCCGCTTCGAGCAGGTCGTTCAGCCTGGCCCGCTGGTCGTGGTAGCCGAACCACGCTTCGCTCCCGCCCGCCACGAGAAGCGGCACGACGACCGCCGCGAACAAGGCAAGGAAGTACTTCTTGACCAGCGGCGTTCGCGAAAGGGCCGGTGGGTTTGCCATCGCGTCAGTTCACGTGCCGGCCCACCGCCGGCCGGCACCCCGCGGCCCGGCCTGGGCGGGCACGGCAGGACGCCGCCTGCGCTTCATTCGATCACCGTGTCGGCGCTGCTCATAAGC
Organism: uncultured Acetobacteraceae bacterium; assembly: GCA_937858325.1. GTDB lineage: Bacteria > Pseudomonadota > Alphaproteobacteria > Acetobacterales > Acetobacteraceae > CAHJXG01. The sequence goes on along the minus strand of CALMAB010000229.1, from coordinate 3,352 downwards.
GACGAGGGAAGGGCGATGCCGAGAGCATTGGCGGCATGGAGGTTGATGAACAGCTCGACCTTCGTGACCTGCTGGACCGGCAGGTCGGACGGCTTCTCGCCCTTGAGGATGCGGCTGGCGTAGATGCCGGCTTGACGGTGCGACTGCTCGAAATCGCCCCCGTAGCTCATCAGGCCGCCAGCCAGCGGGAAGTCGCGGGATTGGGTGACCGCAGGCACGCCATGGAGGACCGCAAGCTCAGCGAGCCGCCGGCTGCGGTAGGCGAAGTAAGGGTCGGAGGTGAACACGAGGCCGCCCGCCCGCATCTGCGGCACGGCCTTGAACACGGCGTCGAACTCCGCTTCGGCGCTGGCTTCCAGCACATGGAGCCGCACGCCGAGGCTTTCCGCCGCCGCGCGGAGGTTCCTGAGCTGCGATTCCACGGTGGGGCTGGTCGGATTGGCGGCAATGGCGAACTCGCCCGCGGTTGGCAGCAGCTCGCGGATAAATTCCAGGCGCTTGCGCGAGACTTCCACGCTCAGGCTCGACACCCCCGTGAGGTTGCCTCCCGGCTGCGACAAGCTGCCCACCACGCCGAGCGCGATGGGGTCGCCGCCCATCTCGAACACGACCGGGACCGTCGTGGTCGCCGACTTCGCCGCGAGCGCCACCTCGGCGCCGCCGGGCGCCACGATCACGGCGACCCGGCGGTTGACGAGCTCCTTCGCGAGTGCCGGGAGTTGCCGGTATTGGCCGTCCGCCCAGCGAAACTCGATGGCGACGTTGCGGCCCTCGGTGCGTCCGCCGTCTGCCAGGCCCTTGCGGAAGGCGACGAGGCGGCTGGCGGCCCGCGCCGGGGATTCGGAGCCAAGATACCCGATGACCGGCACATCCGGCTGTTGCGCGCGTGCCGGAACCCCCCGCGCCGCCGCGCTGCCGGCAAGCGCGACGAAATCGCGCCGCGTCATCCGGCCGGCGGCTCGGACGGCGGAGGGCATGACACGCAACGTCGTCTCTCCTCCCGGTCAGCGTGGCCGGGCCACCTTGGAGCGCAAGACGTGACCCGTCCAACTGACGCAGCATAGCCGCGAAACCCGTATGACGGAATGGGCTGACCAGTGCCGTTGCAGCGTGGGCACGGATGGAGGGTGCGGGCACCGTCGTCCCATTCGGGCTTCCCGCACGATAAATAGGCGTTTGGGTGCTGCGCTGATCGCCGGCTGTGGGCGGAAGGACACAGCTTGAACGGCGGCCGTGCAGAGCGGCTTTGCGCGGGCGATACGCCGGGTTGATATTGCCGGAAGAAATGCCAAGGTTCCTGCCCGTCTCGCGCCAACACTTTTGTTGAAACAATGAAACATGCACGTCATAGGAACGAGCCTTGAGCCTTCGGCCGGCATTCGGCCTGTCCCGGTGCGCTTCCAACTGCGCAACTGGCGCTTGCGGCCCGGAACGCGTTGATCCGCCGGTCTTTCCTGGTTGTTGTCGTTTACGGTTCTACACGCAGCTGGCGGTGGCTGCCGCACGGAGCAGGGACAATCAATAATGCCGTTTGAAATGCGTGAACAAGGCGAGCAGCGCGAGCAGGCCGACGGCGACGAGAACAGGTTCGGCGAACAGCATCCGGGCACGACAAAAGCCGAAAGGGCGCCAAGCCGTCCAGGCCGGGACGGCGCCGACAAGCAAGATGACCAGAAGAAAAGTGAGGACGACAAGAAAAGCGACGAGGACAAAAAGAAGGAGGAGGAAGCCGAGCGCAAGCGCCGCCGCCGGCGCCCCTTCGTCATTGCTGGCGGAGTACTGGCGGCCTTGCTGCTGGTCGGCGGCGGCTTGTGGTGGTGGCTCGCCACGCGCGGCACGGAAAACACCGACGACGCCTACACGGACGGCACGTCGGTCACGATAGCGCCCAAGGTGGCCGGCTACGTGGTGGAGCTGCTGATCACGGACAACACCCGGCTGCGCGCCGGCGACCTGATCCTGCGGATCGACCCGCGCGACTACATCGCCTCGCGCGACCAGGCGCAGGCGCAGGTGGAAAGCGCCCAAGCGCAGCTCGCCAACGCGCAGGCCAACCTGGACCTCGCCAAGCAGACCTTCCCGGCCCGGCTGCGCCAGGCGCAGGCGCAGCGCGAGCAGGCGGAGGCGCAGCAGCAGAAGGCGCAGGCCGACCTCAAGCGCCAGCGCATCGTGGACCCGCGCGGCACCACGCAGGCGGACATCGACGCGGCAGTCGCCGCCGCGCGGGTGGCAAGCGCGACCACCGGCCAGCAGGTGGCCAACGTGGAGATCAACCGCCCGGTGCCGCTCAACATCAACCTCGCGCAGACCCAGGTGAAGCAGGCGGAAGCCTCGGTGGCGCAGGCCCGTGCACAGTTGGAAACGGCCGAGCTCAACCTGTCCTACACCGAGCTGCGCGCGCCGCAGGACGGCTGGGTGACGCGGCGCAACGTTTACTTGGGCAACTATCTGACGGCCGGGCAGAACCTGTTCTCCCTGGTGTCGCCGGACGTGTGGGTGACGGCGAACTTCAAGGAAAACCAGCTGGACCGCATGCGGCCCGGCCAGGGCGTGCGGATCAGGGTGGACGCCTATCCGGGCCTCAAGCTGCAAGGGCACGTGGACAGCGTGCAGATGGGCTCGGGCAGCCGGTTCAGCGCCTTTCCCGCGGAAAACGCGACCGGCAACTTCATCAAGATCGTGCAGCGCGTGCCGGTGAAGATCGTGATCGACTCCGGCATGGACCCCAACATCCCGCTGCCCTTGGGATTGTCCGTCGTGCCCACCGTGCAGGTGGCCCAGTGAGCGGGTCGAAGGGTGGCGAGGAGGGAGGCGGCGGCGAGGGGGACGGCGGCTCCGGCTGGAGGCCGAAAGCCAACCCTTGGGTGATCGCGCTGGTGGTCACCTCGGCCGCGTTCATGGAAATCCTGGACACCACCATCGTCAACGTGTCCCTGCCGTACATCGCGGGCAGCTTGGCTGCCAGCAACGACCAGGCGACCTGGACGCTGACCAGCTACCTGGTGGCCAATGCCTTTGTGCTGGCGATCTCCGGCTTTCTCGCGCGCAAGTTCGGGCGCAAGCGGTACTTCGTCGCGTCCATCGCGGGCTTCACCGTCTGCTCCTTCTTGTGCGGCATCGCGACCTCGCTTCCGGAGCTGATCATCTTCCGCGCGATGCAGGGGCTGTGCGGCGGCGGGCTGCAAACCAACCAGCAGGCCATCATCCTGGACACCTTCCCGCCGGAAAAGCGCGGCGCCGCCCTGTCCATCACCGCGGTCGCGACCGTCATCGCGCCGGCGCTGGGACCCACCCTCGGGGGCTGGCTCACCTACGACTATTCCTGGCACTGGGTGTTCCTGGTCAACATCCC
>CALMAB010000228.1 GCA_937858325.1 uncultured Acetobacteraceae bacterium | reverse complement strand
GGGCGCAGCAGCCCAATGGCGGCATCCAACGGCCCGTCCAGCTCCGCCGCATCGAGCAGGTCCCGCGCCGCCAGCTCGTGCAGGTGCCGCACTGCCAAGGTCGCGTCCAGCCGGACCGCCGCCGCGGCCGGCGCCCGGTCGATGGCGTCGTACAAGGATTCCAGGTCAAACAGCGCGCCCGCGAACCAAGCCGCCCGCGAAACGCGCACCGGATCGTTCTCCGCTGCCAGGCGCCCCAGCGCCGCCGGGCCGAGCCGGTTGGCGACGGCGTTGACGATGATGGTCGCGATCAGCTCCCGCCGCAGCCGGTGGCGCTCGGCGAAGCCGGCGAAGCGGTCCCGCAGCGCGGCGGGGAAGTAGGCGAGCAGCGCCGCGCCGAACGCAGGGTCGGCTGTGAGGTCGCCGTCCCCGATGGCCTCGGTCAGCCACAGCTTGGCGACGGGCAGCAGCGCCGCCACCTCCGGCCGCAGCAGCGCTTCCCCGGCGGCGGCGCGGGTGGTCAGCGCCGCAGCAACCGGCAGGCCCGACACCGCGCGGTCCAGCGTGCCCTCCCCTTCCAGCCGCGCCATCAGCGCCGCGTGCGAAGACAGGTCGCGGGCACCGTCCCGCACTTCAAGCGACACCGCGAGCGATTGCAGGTGGTTGTCCCGCAGGACCAGGGCGGCCACTTCGTCCGTCATACTGGCCAGCAGGTCGTCGCGCTGCCGCCGGGTCAGCACGCCGTCCCGCTCGGCGTCGGCCAGCAGGATCTTGATGTTCACCTCATGGTCGCTGGTGGACACGCCCGCCGAGTTGTCCAGCGCGTCCGTGTTGATCTGGCCGCCTGCCCCGTTTGCGCCGAGCCGGGCGTACTCGATGCGCCCCGCCTGGGTGATGGCGAGGTTGGCGCCCTCCCCCACCACCCGCGCGCGCAGCTCGGCGCCGTTCACCCGGATCGCGTCGTTGGCGCGGTCCCCGGCGTCGGCCTGGGTTTCCGCCGTGGCCTTCACGTAGGTGCCGATGCCGCCGAAGTACAGCAGGTCGGCCGGCGCGCGCAGGATCGCCTGCATCACCACCGCCGGCTCGACCGGGCCGGGCGGCAACCCGAGCAGCGCCGCGGCCTCCGCCGGGAGCGTGATGCGCTTCTCGGCGCGGGAGAACACCCCGCCACCGGCGCTGATCTTCGCCAGGTCGTAGTCCGCCCAGGAGGAGGCGGGCCGCGCGAACAGCCGGGCGCGCTCGTCATAGGACGCTTCCGCGTCGGGATCGGGGTCGATGAAGATGTGGCGGTGGTCGAACGCCGCCAGCAGCCGGGTTTGGCGGCTGACCAAGAGGCCGTTGCCGAACACGTCGCCGCTCATGTCGCCCACGCCGACGCAGGTGAAAGGGTCGGTTTGGATGTCCAGGCCCAGCTCGGCGAAGTGCCGGGCGATCATGACCCAGGCGCCGCGGGCGGTGATGCCCATGGCCTTGTGGTCGTAGCCTTGGCTGCCGCCGGACGCGAAGGCGTCGCCCAGCCAGAAGCCGCGCCCGGTCGCGATCTCGTTGGCGATGTCGCTGAACGTCGCGGTGCCCTTGTCGGCGGCGGCGACCATGTAGGGGTCGTCGCCGTCCCGCCGCACGATGCCGTCCGGCGTCACCACCCGGCCGCCGTCCAGCGTGTCCGCCATGTCCAGCATGGCGTTGATCAGCACGCGGTAGCAGGCCACGCCCTCCGCCCCCAACGCCGCTCGGTCGCCCGACGCCGGCGCCTGCTTCAGCACAAAGCCGCCCTTGGCCCCGGTCGGCACGATGACGACGTTCTTCAGGCGCTGCGCCTTCATCAATCCCAGGATTTCGGTGCGGAAGTCCTCGCGCCGGTCGGACCAGCGGATGCCGCCGCGCGCCACCGGGCCGGCCCGCAGGTGGCAGCCCTCCATACGGGCGGAATGCACAAAGATCTCGCGCCAAGGCCGCGGCAGCGGCATGTCGCCGGCCGCGGTGCTGTCGATCTTCAATACAAGATAGTCGTCGTCTCGGTAGAAGTTGGTGCGCAGCACCGCGCGCAGCAGGGTCATCAACCGCGCCAGGATGCGGTCCTCGTCCGGGTTGGCCACCCCGTCCAACAACGCGGCCCAGGCATCATCCAGCACGGCCTCGTCCCGGTCCGCCCGGTCCGGCGCGAAGCGGGCATGGAACAGGCTAATCAGGATGCGCGCCGCCGCCGGGTGGGCGGCCAGCGCCGCTTCTACGCTGGTCTGGCTGAACGCGAAGCCCACCTGCTTCAGCCAACGATACATCGCCCGCAGCAGCCAGCATTCCTGCCAACTCAGCCCGGCGCGCAGCACCAGGCGGTTGAACCCGTCAGCCTCTGCCCGCCCATCCATCAGGGCATCCATGGCCTCCAGCAACGCCGGGAACCGCTCCGCCGCCGCTTCCGCCCCGGCCCGGAGCGAGAACACCCGCAGCACGACCGGGGGCGCCCCAGCGGGACGGAGGTCGTGCGGCACCTCGTCCATCGCCCGCAGGTCGAGGCTTTCGAGCAGCGGCAGCGTGTCGGCCAGCGGCGTCGGCGTGCCGGGCTGGGCCACCCACAGCATCAGGTGGTCCGCGGGCGCGCCGGGCTGGTGCTCAAGCCGGGCC
>CALMAB010000227.1 GCA_937858325.1 uncultured Acetobacteraceae bacterium | reverse complement strand
CCCCCGGGACGCTGGGCACGCGGAACGGGCGCGAGCGGCGGGCCGGCTACGCGGAGGGGGTGAAGGCCGGGCTGATCGGAGACGCCGACCTGTTCGAATGGTGCGAGGAGCACGGCCCGGCGCTGGCCCGCGGCGACCGGGAGGCCCAGGCCGAGGCCATCCTGCGCGCCTGCGCCTTCAAGGCCGCCGTGGTGGGCGACGACGAGCGGGAAGAGCGCCCGGCGGACGGCCGCGCCCTGCTGAACCTCGGCCACACCTTCGGGCACGCGCTGGAGGCGGAGGTCGGCTATGGCGGCGCGCTGCTGCATGGGGAAGGGGTGGCGATTGGCCTGGGGCTGGCGTTCCGGCTGTCGGAGCGGCTGGGCCTGTGCGCACCGGACGACGCGGCGCGGGTGGAGGCGCACCTCGCTGCGGTGGGCCTGCCGAGCGAGATCGGCATGTTGAACCGACGTTTCTCCGCCGCGCGCCTGGTGTCCCACATGCGCCGCGACAAGAAGATGCGCGACGGCGCGCTGCACTTCGTGCTGGCCCGGGGGATCGGGCGGGCGTTCACCAGCTCGGACGTGCCGGCCGGGGTGGTGGTGGACCTGCTGCGGGCGGAGGGGTGCGAGGCGTAGCGGCCCAGGCCGCCGCGCTCACGACGGCGGCGGCGTGGGCTGCATCGTGACGGCGAACGTCACGCCGACGGCGTTCGGCTCCAACGTGATGCTGAAGCTGTCTGACCCGGCGTAGCCGGGCTGCGGGACATAAGAGATTTCCGCTTGCCGCCGGCCGGTGATCAACGTCGCCGTCGCCTGACCATGGGCCGGCCGGCCTGTCACCAAGGCCGCGTTGAGCGCGATCTGCAGGGCGGGGTTGAGCAGCGTGAAGGTGCAGGCTTGCCCGGTGTTGCCAACCGTTACCTCGGTCGGCACCGAGGTCAGGGACAGAAGGAAGAACTTCTTCACCTGGCATGGCCCGCTGACGGTCTGCGGCTGCAGCACGCCCTGGTCGTTCCTGGCCAGGCCGGCGCAGGACGCGCACCAGAGCGGGACCAGGAAAAGCAGGACCGGGCGGCCCACGCGGGCGCCGGTCGCCATCAATTGCCCCGCATATACCGGATGATGTCCACCAGGCCGGTCAGGGACACGGGCATCACCAGCAAGCAGAACGCCAGGAGCACGATGATCCAGGTCGCGGCGTTGTCGTTGGGCGTTCCGCGGCCCGGCGGCCGGTCCTCTCTCGGAAAATCCGTGCCGTCGAATGGCATTCGAGTCCTCCCTGGCGCGTGGGCATAGCCTGGCATTGACGTAGGGCGTCGGAGGCCAGCTGTCCACCGGATTGGACGGCGCTACGCCCGCAGCAGGCCCAGCACCGCCAGCGCGAACGACCCCGGCGCTTCCTGCGGCAGGTTGTGCCCGACGCCCGGCACCACCTGGCGCGTGTAAGGCCCGGTGAAATGGCGGCCCTGCCGTTCCGACTGCCATGCCGGACCCACGCCGTCGTCGTCGCCGTGCAGCACCACCGTCGGCACGGTGATGGCGGGCTGCCCGGCCAATCGCTGCTCGATCCCGGCGAGCGCCGGGTCGCCCGGGGCAAGGCCGAAGCGGTGGCGGTAGGACTGCACGACGACATCGACGAAATCCGGGTTGTCGAAGGAGGCCGCGGTGTGCTCGAACGTCGCGTCGTCGAACGCCCAGCTTGGCGACCACAGCCGCCACAGCAATCGGCAGAATGCCCGGCGGTCCGCCGCAAGCCCGGCCCGGCCGCGCTCCGCGTGCAGGTAGTATTGATACCAATACCGGTGTTCCTGCTCCGGCGCGTCCGGCTTGGCGGAGGCGGCGATGTCCTGGATGTTGTAGCCGCCGACCGACACCAGGCCGCGCGCCCGCTCCGGCCACAGCGCCGCGACGACGCAGGCCGCGCGCCCGCCCCAATCATAGCCCCCCAGCACCGCCGATCCCAGCGCCAGCGCGTCCAGCAATCCCAGCAGGTCGGCCCCCAGCGCCGCCTGCTCGCCGGAGCGCGGCGTTTCGTCCGACAGGAACCGCGTCGGCCCGAAGCCGCGCAGAAAGGGCACGATGACCCGGCATCCCGCCTGCGCCAGCGCCGGGGCCACGGCGTCGAACGCCCGGATGTCGTAGGGGAACCCGTGCAGCAGCACGACGGGAGTGCCATCGGGCGGCCCTGCTTGCTCGTAGGCGATCCGCAGGGTGGCCGTTTCGGCAAGCTCCATCGCACCCTCTCCCGCCAAGCCGCCCATCATCGGGGTGGGCACCGGTCATCGCGGTGCCCTCGGCCTTTTGCTGCCGTGCAAACGGTTTGCCGTCCTGGCCGTTCCACGATGATCGGCAAGCCAGCGGCATGGGGGACCATGGCAGCATGGTTGGCGTGGGCCAGTCGGCAAACCCGACATGCCGTTTTTTCGCGCATGTGCCAAAAACGACGCCGACTGACTGGGCCGTGGTGACGATTTCACCGGAGCAGGATCGCGACGGCGGCGAGTTGGACGAA
>CALMAB010000226.1 GCA_937858325.1 uncultured Acetobacteraceae bacterium | reverse complement strand
TGGCTGATCTCGATGGCGGGCGGCATGACCAGCTCCATCTGGTTCACCTTCACGTCCAGCAGCGCCGGGCCGGGATGGGCCAGGAACGCCGCCACCGCGGCGTCCAGTCCGTCGCCGTGATCCACCCGCCACGCGCCGAAGCCGATCACCTCGGCCAGCTTGGCGAAGTCCGGGTTCCGGAGCTTGGTGTAGGCGTCCAGGATGCCCTCGATCTTCATCTCCATCTCCACGAAGCCGAGGCTGCCGTTGTTGAACACCACGACCTTGATCGGGATCTCCTCCTGCACCGCGGTGAGCAGGTCGCCCAGCAGCATGGCGATGCCGCCGTCGCCGCTGAAGGCGATCACCTGGCGGTCGGGGAACGCCTTCTTGGCGCCCAGCGCCATCGGCATGGCGTTGGCCATCGTGCCGTGCAGCAGGCTGAGCAGGGTGCGGCGCCGGCCGTTCACGGCCACGTGGCGCAGCAGCCAGACCATGGGGCTGCCGCCGTCCGCCGTGAACACCGCGTCCTCGGACGCATGACGGCTGACCAGGGCGGCAAGCTGCTGCGGGTGGATCAGGCCGTTGCGGCCCGGCTTCTCCTCGTGCTCCCGCGTCTTGCGGGCCGCCTCGGCTTCGGCCAGGCACTTGTCGAGGAAGGTCCGGTCGGTCTTGGCGGACAGCATGGGCAGCAACAGGCGCAGGGTGGGCGCGATGTCGCCGACCAGGCCGAGCCCGACCGGGTGGCGGCGGCCCAGGTGCTGCGCCGCCACGTCCACCTGCACGACCGTTGCGTGCTTGGGGTAGAACTGGCGCCAGGCGAAGTCGGTGCCGAGCAGCAGCAGCACGTCGCAGTCGGTCACGGCGTGGTAGCCGCCCTTCTCGCCCAAGAGGCCCGTCATCCCGACCGAGAACGGGTTGTCGTGCTCGATGAAGTCCTTGGCCCGCGACGTGTGGGCCACGGGCGCGTTGAGCCGCCCGGCCAGTTCCACCACCTCGTCGTGGGCGTGCTCGGCGCCTGCGCCGGCGAAGATGCAGACCTTCTTGCCCTCCTCCAGGACGGCCGCGAGCTGCCGCAGGTCGGATTCGGCCGGCACGCTGACGCTGTGCGGGTTGTGGACGCTGAAGGGCACGTCGTCATCGACCTTCACGGCGGCGATGTCGCCGGGCACCACCAGCACGGCCACGCCGCGCTTGGACAGCGCCGCCTGGGCCGCCAGCACCGTCAGGCGCCGGGCCTCGGACGGGGCGCGCAGCTCCTCGCAGAACACGCTGCACGTCGCGTAGATGGCGCGGAGGTCCACCTCCTGCGGGTAGTCGACGCCAAGCTCGGCGGTGGCGACCTGGGTGGCGATCAGCACCACGGGCGCCCGGTTGCGGTTGCTCTCGAACAGGCCGTTGATGAAGTGCAGGCTGCCCGGGCCGCATGTGCCGGCGCAGGCGGCGAGCTGGCCGGTCAGCATCGCGTCCGCGCCCGCCGCGAAGCCGCCGGCCTCCTCGTGGCGGACGTGCACCCACTCGATCTTGCCGCTGATGCGCAGGGGATCGGTGATGTGGTTCAGCGTGTCGCCGGGAATGCCGTAGCAGCGCCGGACGCCGGCCTCCTCCAGCGCCTCGACGATGACCTGGCCAACACGCTTTGTCGTCATGGGGTGCTCCTCGGAAGGACCGTTAAGTTTGATCGTCAGAGTCTGCGGCGGCAGGCTCGTCGCCGATCCCGCCATTGGCGGCCCTGATCATGGCCACGAAAGCGTCGATGACCTCTTTGTGCTGCGATCCGTGCCGGGCCACGACGTAGTCGACGCTGGGCAACGAAGGCAGCCCGGCTTCGGGTGGCACCGGACCCAGGTACGCCGGGATGAAGCGGCGTGCGAGGGCGGTGATGCCGAAGCCGCTTGCAACGGCCGCGTGGATGCCGGTGACGCCGCTGCTCTCGGCCACCACCGTCCAGGCCCGTCCCGCAGCCATGAGAGCGTCGAGCATCGCCTTGCGCGGCTCGCTCGGGTCGGGCCACGCCACAAGGGGTATGCGGACGTCGTCGCCGACGATGCTTGGGTCGCCGACCCAGATGAGCGGCTCGCTCCAGAGCGGGTCGGCATCGATACGCCCGGAAAGCTGCATCGACAGCACGACCTCAAGTCGGTCGGCTTCCAGTTCGTTCAGCAAGTGGCTGCTCGGCCCTGTGACGAGGTTGAGCGTGAAGTTGGGATGCTGCCGACGGAACATCGACAGGATCAGCGGCAGCCGGGACGCGGCGAAGTCCTCGACGATGCCGAGCCGCAGGGGACCGGACAGCCCGGGCTGCGAGAAATGCCGCATGGTCTGCGCCGTGAGCGACAGGATGGCGCGAGCGTAGATCAGCAGCGATTCGCCTGACGGCGTGAGCCGGACGCTGCGGGACGTCCGGTCGAACAACTTGTGGCCGAGCGTTGCCTCCAGCCGGCCGACCTGCTGGCTGACCGAGGACTGCGACGTCCCCAGCATGCTTGCGGCTGACGTGAACCCTCCGGAGCGCGCGACCTGCTCGAAGACGCGCAGTTCCTCCAGGCTGAACACAGGGCGATCGCTCACCCATGTCTCCACGCGGCTGGAGCGGATCGCATCGGCGGCCGTGAAAGATGCTTGGTGCACGATCCCAGCGGTCCGTTGGCCTGGACTGTGGATGCAAAGCAAGGGGTTAGCGGCAGTCGACACAGCCACACCCGCATGTCCGAGGCTTCTTGCATATGCAGATAGTCTGTTCACAAAACTCGCAAACGTCAAACGTTCTGTTCAAACATCCGGAGATAAGCAGCAGCCATTACCCAAATGGATAGCAGCAACCGCGTGCAGTAATAATTGCTGTTGGTTTCAAAAGACGCCAGCTTCCCTGCTTCGCAAGAATCGAAGCTGAGAGGCTGTGCGAGAAGGGTCAGGCTGGGGCAAGGCGGTTGAGCATGAAGCGGATCGCGGCGACGTCGATCCAAGGTCTCGGACGTTTGCTCCCGATGCTCATAGTCCTGGCTCAGCCGCCTGTTGCGCCCGAGCCAGGCGAAGCTGCGCTCGACGATCCAGGTCAGGCCCTTGATCTTGAGGGCGCGCTGGCCGCGCTTGGTGATGACCAGGCTCCAGCCCTCGTGCCGATTGAGCGGCCGCGCGAGCTTGCGGCTCTGGTGCCCGGCATCGGCCATCACGGTGCGGATCACGGGGAAGAAGGGCCGCAGGCCGCCAAGCAGGCACGTGCCCGCGCGCTGGTCGGAGATGCCGGCCGGCTCGACGCGGTTCGCAATGATCAGCCCCAGCGTATCCACCAGGATGTGGCGTTCCCTTTCCTTGACCCGCTTGTGGCCGTCGAAGCCGCAGCCGGACAGGCGCCAACGGCGGACGGCTTCGGGCGGGCAGCCGAAATCGTGCTGCGCGGGGCCAAGGGATACGCGCACAACGGGTTCAAGGTGCCGCTGGCGGCCCAGTGCATAGTGCGCGCGCTGACGCTGGCGGCGGCAGTGCGCACGGGGCAGACCGAAAGCGTTCCGAAAGCGTGACCGAGGCAAAGGCGGGTACCTCTACGATACGGCGGACACTTCTATGGCCGACATCTCCCGCAGCGCCGCCACAGCGGCAGGCCAGGGTTCCGGGAACTCGGAGCACAGCATCTCCCGGGCGAGCGTGCCCACGGCCTCGGCCGGGGCAAGGCCGAACAGCCGTTCCATGCCCCGCGTCCACGCCTCGAGCCGGCCGTCCCAGTCGCAGACCAGCGTCTGCGAGTGGCCGAGCATGGCCACCATCCGCTTGCGCTCGCGCAGCACCGCGTCGGCCGCGCCTGTAGGCCGGCGGGCTGACCTTTGGCCCCCGACCTGCCCGCCCACGTCGCCGCCGAGGTACAGGTAGGCAGGGTCGAACTCGCCCGCGCCCTGCAGATCGTCGATGGTCACCTGCCCGTCGCCCGGCGTGACCAGCCCCGCGCGGTGCAGGCTTTGCAACGCGCGGTGGTGCACGACGGACAGCCCGAGCGCGTCGGCGATCTCCGCGGGCGGGATCGGCAGCGTGCCGCCGCCGTCCTCGGCCAGCCCGACCGATGGTGTTGTCAGGTTGATGGTTGAGGCGCCGCCAAGAGCTTACGGCTGATC
>CALMAB010000225.1 GCA_937858325.1 uncultured Acetobacteraceae bacterium | reverse complement strand
ACAGGAAGCAGATGCCGAGCTCCGCCAGCGTCTCCTCCGCCAGCGCGCCGGCGCGGATCATGTCGAGGCCCAGCGCCTCCAGCGTGTCCGCCGCCCCCGCCTTGGACGAGGCGGCGCGGTTGCCATGCTTGGCGACCGGCACGCCCGCGGCGTCCAGGTGGGCCAGGAACTCCGTTTCCCCCGCGACATCCGCCGGGCCGCGGCGGCGCCCGCCGGACAGCCGCAGCAGAAAGCGGCGGTGGCCGGGCGCGCGCACGGCGAAGGTGTCGTTGAAGCCGCGGTTCACCAGGCTGCACTCAAGGGGACCGGGCAGGACGTGATGGGCGGCCACGAACTCCGCGACGGCCTGCGCAGCCGCCGTTGAGTACGCCACGCGAAGGCCGGCCGCCCCCGTCATGAACCGGCCGCGGCGTCAGGCCACCCCGGCGTCCCGGCCCGGCAGGATGCGCCCCAGCACCTCGTCCCGCTTGACGAACGCGTGGTACAGCGCGCCCGCGATGTGCAGCGCGATGAGCGCGAGCAGCGTGACCGCGAGCGCGGGATGCACGGTCTGCATGGCCTTGCCGATTGGGTTGTCTTTCTGCCCCAGCATCGGCAGCGGGATCAACCCGGCCAGCTTCACGTGGATGCCATGCGCCGACGCGGCGGCCCAGCCCAGCACCGGCAGCACGATGAACCCGGCATAGAACGTCCAATGCGTCGCGCGGGACAGCAATCGCAGGCCCGGCGAAAGGTCCGCGGGCGGCGGCGGCGGCGCGTGCGTGAACCGCCAGGCGAGCCGCGCCAGCATGACGACGCACACGGACGACCCCATGGCGAAGTGCCAGTTGGCCAGCGCCTCCTCCGCCGACTTCGGCAAGAAGGACGCGAGCAGCAGCGCCACGGAATACTGCACGATGAGCATGGCGACGACCAGCCAATGGAACGCCCGGGCGACGCCGTCATAGCGCCAGCCGCCCGCCGCATGTGTGGTGGTACCCGCAGCCGACATGTGAACCCTCCCGCTTTCTCAGCTCTATCTAGGCGTGTCGCCCGCCAGGGTAATCCGGTGCATCAGGCGGCGAAAACCATGATAATCGTTGACCGGGTTGTGCTGCGCCGCGCGGTTGTCCCAGAACGCGACCGAGTTCGGCTCCCAGCGGAAGCGGCAGGTGAACTCCGGCTTGACCTGGTGCGCGAACAGGTGGTGCAGCAGCGGCGCGCTTTCCTCCTCGGTCCAGCCGGCGAAGCGTGCGGTGTGGGCGACGTTCACGTACAAGGCCCGGCGCCCGGTTTCGGGGTGGGTGCGGACCGCCGGGTGCTCGGCCGCATAGTCGCGGGCCGCAGCGCCGCTGTCCTTCACCCGGTCCTCCCGCGTGCGCGTCACGTCCGCCTTGGCCGAGGTGTTGACGCCGCGCAGCCCCGAGAGGGTGCGCTGCAACCCCTCCGACAAGGCTTCGAAAGCCAAGTACTGGTTGGCGAACAGCGTGTCCCCGCCATAGGGCGGCAGCTCCCGCGCCAGCAGCAGGCTGCCCATCGGCGGCTCCTCCAAATAGGAGGTGTCGCTGTGCCAGATGCCGCCGAAGTTGCTGCGCTCCTCTTCGCGCTTCAGCACCTCGATGATCTCGGGAAAGCCCGGCAGGCCGCGGACAAAGGGGTACTCGACCGGCGCGCCGAACCGTTCGGCGAAGGCGCGGAACATGGCCGGCGTCAGGTCCTGGCCGCGGAAGAACACCACCAGGTGGTCCAGCAGCGCCCGGCGGATCGCGCCAACCGTCCGTTCGCCGAGCGGGGCGGACAGGTCCACCCCCCGGATCTCGGCTCCCAGCGCGCCGGCAATCGGATGAATGTCCATGCGTGGCGTCCTCCTGCTTGGCAGCGTAGCATGACCCGGCGAACCCGCCAGCCGAGCGGGGACACACCATGGAGGACGCCATGCCCATTCCGCTGACCCGGCGCGCCTGCTCGCGCGCTGCGCTTGCGAGCGCACTAGGCGCTTTGCCCGCGCTCGCCATGCCCGGGCTGATCGGCCGCGCCCAAGCGGCGCCGCGCCTGCTCCGCATCTCGCACCAGTTCCCCGCCAGTTCCGGCGACGCCGGCGACTTCCGCGACCGCATGTGCCGCCGCTTCGCGAGCCTGGTCGGCAGCCGCACGGAGGGCGAGCTGCAATTTGAGGTTTACCCGAACGCTTCCTTGGCCAAGACCTTTGCGCAGATCAGCGGGCTGCGGAAGGGCGCGCTCGACATCGCCTTGGTGCCGCTCACCTACGCGGGCGGCGAAATCCACGAGATGAACATCAGCTTCATGCCGGCGCTGGTGACCAGCTACGCCCAGGGCTACAACTGGCGCACCGCCCCGGTCGGGCGGGAGCTGACCGGCCTGTTGGAGCAGCGCGGCATCGTGCTGGTGAGCTGGATGTGGCAGTCGGGCGGCATGGCGTCGCGCACCCAGCCGCTGATCGAGCCGGCCGACGCCCGCGGCATGAAGATCCGCGGCGGCTCGCGCGAGATGGACGAGATGTTCAAGGCGGCCGGCGCGTCCGTGTCCTCCATGCCGTCGAACGAGGTGTATGTCGGCATGTCCACCGGCGTGATGGACGCCGCCTGCACGAGTTCCAGCAGCTTCCTGTCGTTCAAGTTGCAGGAAACGTCCAAGCACCTGACGACGCCGGGCCGCCGCAGCTTTTTCTTCATCCTGGAGCCGATCATGGTGTCCAAGGCCGTGTGGGACACGCTGACCCGGCCGCAGCAGGAAGCGATGCTGGCGGTGGGCGAGGAGATGGGGCCGTTCAACCTGGCCGGCGCGCAGTTCGACGACGCCGAGATGGCGCGCGTCTTCGCGGCGGCCGGCGTCGCCGTGCACCCGATGGAGGATGTGACGGTGGACCGCTGGCAGGCGGTCGCCCGCGCCTCCGCCTGGAAGCAGTACGCCGAGAAGACGCCGCTCGCGGCCCGGATGCTGAAGCTGGCGGAGGAGGTGCCGGGCTAAGCATCCTTCTGCGGAGCGTGCTTACGCGCAGCAGGTAAAATGATGCGTCCTCAACGACTCCTAAGCAGGCAGGAGGCGCAGCGGCAGGCTGGCCAGGCCGCGCAGGGTGTTGTTGCAGCGGCGCACCGGCGGGCCGGCCAGCTCGATGGCGCGGGCCTGCTGCGCCAGCGCCGTCAGCACGCACTCGCCTTCCAGCCGGGCCAGCAGCATCCCGACGCAGGCGTGGATGCCGACGCCCCAGCCGACGTGCCCGGCGGACGCGCGGCGGATGTCGTAGTCGTCCGGCCGTTCCCAGCGCCCCGGGTCGCGGTTGGCGGCGCCACCTTGGAAGAAGGGCGCAAGGTGCTGGTGTTCATGGGCGCCGC
>CALMAB010000224.1 GCA_937858325.1 uncultured Acetobacteraceae bacterium | reverse complement strand
AGTGACAGCTCGGATGCGGGCGGCACGAGCGTTGATTTGTGCGGGGACGGCCCGCCCGGCAGATCGCTGCCGGGCGGGGGCGTCGTCGCGGGCGGGGGTGCTCCCGCCTCCACCAATCCTGCAAACGCGACTGGGACGGGTGAGCCGCCCTCTGTTGCGAACGGCGCTTCGCCCAGCCATTCCGTGCGTCATCTGTTTACCGGGCCAGGCACTCCGGTAGCCTCGCCTTTGCATAACCAAGACGGTAGCATCTCGTTAACACAAACTTTTGTTCCCTTGCCTGCCGCGGTGCAGACACTGACCTCAGCAGTGGACACCGGAGAAGTCATCTCAACGGCAGGCCCCGGAGCACCAAATCAACTTACGCCAGCAGGCGAGGCGCTCAGAAAGCAGCTTGCCCAGGTAAGTCAGCAAGTCGTTGACGATTATATGGCAACGAACGATGGAAGCTCTCTATCCAGAGCGACACTTGGAACAGTGCTGCACAACCGATTTGCAAAGGCTGTCAGAGACCTAAATTTACCCGGAGTAGCCGTGGAGCAGTCGTTTTCTCTTGGTGAGTTAGCCAGATATGGGTCTGACGGATCAGTCAGGACCGACGTGATTTTGAGAGAGAACGGTAAAGTTACAGCGATTTTCGATTATAAGACCGGAGCTGTGGCAGATGATTATAGCAGCCTCTCAGCAAGCCGTACAAGGCAGATCCTGCAGAATGTTCTTGGTCCGGAAGAGATTTCGAGCGTTCCTGTAATAGCAATAAGGGTCAAAGTGCGATAATGTCTGAGAGAAAGCGAACTGCTAGGACTATATGTCAGATTCTGACACAAAAATATAAAAGCATCTTCCAATACAAAACATGTTTTTTGCTGAAACGCAACGAGGGTGATTTCGTTGAAGGATTGCTAGTTGAAAGTACGTCTTACAAAGATACCTTTTACATTTGGTCCGTTATTTGTCCAACCTGGCATTTAGGTTCAGAACCAAAACTTGACTACGGCAATCGTCTTCTAGGTGGAAGTTATTTCGTCGGAGACGTCATTGAAATATCTGATAAGATAGTTGAAGCTGTTCGTGTCGATGACGTCGCACGACGTAGGTGTTGTGGGCCGCCCACTCAGGTTGCAGAATTCTTCTCCACGACTGAAAACGGTGTGGTAAGTGTTATGGAAGTAGACGTAGAAACACATAATAATCTTGGCCATGTCTTTGATAAAGCAGTCCTCTTGCTTCTAAGCGGCGACATACGGGGTGGATATGCCGCTTTGGATGCCTACGATTGCAGGGGAAATGGGAGGGGCAAGTATGCTTCAGTCGCGACCAATCTCAGGGCCGCACTCGAGGCCGGAGACGGATCATGGTTGGGCGTTGTTGGGGATGCGCAGAGAAGGGGACGAGAAGCGATGGGGCTAACAAACAGAAACATTCTCTGAAGAAAATTTTGAGGCGCGAGGCTCGAATGCGCTGACTGTGTAGAAATTGACAACGGCTTGCGGGTCATCGGCCCGCAAGGCCAACTTGGTCATCAAAAGACTGTTTCCTTAAGTGTGGAGTTATACTTCCGGGATGAGTCCCAAAATCCTGCTTTTGGTCTTGCCGCCGGTGCATCCGCTTACACGCGCAAAACCCTAAATAAATTGTCCCCGCAGGAACCCCAACGCCGGCAACGGCTTCCAAGCCCGCGGCAGGTCGGCCGGGCGGATCGGCGCCACGCTGTAGCAGGGCGCCGGCTGGCGGCATGATTGCAGCAGGCCGGCATAGGCGCGGATTTGCTGCTCCCGCCAGGTCCGGTCCGCCAAGGCGCGCTCGCGGCTGGAGAAGATTTCGGCCACCCGGGTCGTGCGGCCGACCGAGGCCATCACGGCCCACAGCGTGTCGTCCTTGCGGTGCTTGAACTCGATCACCGCGCTCATGCAGGACTCCGTGCTGCGACCATGCCCGTCATATTGGCCGGCGCGGCGTCAGGAACAAGCGCCCCCGCTATCGCGACCGGTAGGATCAAAGCCGTTCGCGAGCAGGCCGCGCGGCGCGATGGCGTCGTAGGGCGCGACCGGAAGGTATTGGCCGCTGCCGGGTCGGGCCGTGACCTGGCCGTCCTGCATCACGACCTCGCCCCGGCGCACCGTCGCCACCGGCCAGCCTGTGACGTCCAGGCCCTCGTAGGGCGTGTAGTCGATGACGTGCTGCATCAGGGCGTTGGTGATGGTGGTGCGCCGGGTCGGGTCCCACAACACCAGGTCGGCGTCGGCGCCGGGCGTGACGCTGCCCTTCTTGGGGTGCAGGCCGAACAAGCGCGCGGGCTGCGTCGCGGTCAGGCGCACGAAGTCGCTGGCGCTGATCCGCCCGGCGGCGACGCCCTCGCTCCACAGGATCGCGAGGCGGCTGCCCAGGCCGGGCACGCCGTTCGGGATGTCGCGGAAGTTCGCGTCCGCGCCGTTCACCCGCTTGCCGCGCGGGCTGTCGAAGCTGAAGCCGCTATGGTCGCTGCTCACCACGTCGAGCGTGCCCAGCCGGATCGCCTCCCACAGCCCGGCGGTCGCCGCGGCGTCGCGCGGGGCCGGGCTGCACATGAACTTGGCCCCCTCGAACCCCGGGCGGTCCATGTCGGCGGCGGACAGCACGAAGTATTGCGGGCAGGTCTCCCCCCAGACCCGCACGCCGCGGGCGCGGGCGCGGGCGATCTCCTCCGCTGCATCCGGGCAGGACACGTGGAAGATCTGGATCGGCTGGTCCACCAGCTCGGCCAGCGCAATGGCGCGGTGCGTCGCTTCCCGCTCCACGACGGGCGGGCGGGACCAGGCATGGTACTTGGGCGCTGTCAGCCCGGCGGCGAGCAGGGCCTCGGTCATCCAGCCGATGGCGTCGTAGTTCTCGCAATGCACCGTCACCAGCGCGCCGTGGCGGCGGGCGGCGGCCAGCACGCGGAGGTATTGCCGGTCATCCAGCCAGAGCGGGTCGTAGGTGAGGAACACCTTGAGGCTGCGGATGCCGCCCGCGATGATGCCGGGCAGCTCGTCCAGCACGGCGTCGGTGGGGTCGGTGACGATCTGGTGGAAGGCGTAGTCCACCATCGCCTGCCCGGCCCGCTGCCGGTACTCGGCCAGCGACGGCCCGATGGGGCGGCCCTTGAACTGGGTGGAGAAGGTGACGACGCTCGTGGTCCCGCCGGCAAGCGCGCTGCGGCTGCCGGTTTCCCAGCTTTCCTCGTCCGCGCCGCCGCCGGGCTGCAGCTGCTCGATGTGGCAATGCGAGTCAACGCCGCCGGGCAGGACCAGCAGGCCGCCAGCGTCCAGCGTGCGGGCGCCGGACAGGTTGGCGCCCACGGCCGCGATGCGCCCGCCGCGGATGCCCACGTCGGCGCGAAACTGCTCCACCGCGGTCACAACCGTGCCGCCGCGGATCACCAGGTCAAAATCTGTCACGCGCAGTCCCCTCTAGATTTGTCACGGATGCTGGCGGCGTGTCCGCTGATGTCCGTCCTGGATGATCAGTAGCTGCGGGGCATTCCGAGCACGTGCTCGGCGAGGTAGGACAGGATCAGGTTCGTGCTGATGGGCGCGACCTGGTAGAGCCGGGTTTCGCGGAACTTGCGCTCCACGTCGTACTCCTCGGCGAAGCCGAAACCGCCGTGCGTCTGGATGCAGGCCTCGGCCGCGGCCCAGGACGCCTCGGCGGCCAGCATCTTCGCCATGTTGGCCTGCTCGCCGCAGGGCAGTCCGGCCTCGAACCGTTCCAGCCCGTCTTGCACCATCAGCTCCGCCGCGCGCATCTGCGCGTAGGCGCGGGCGATGGGGAACTGGATGCCTTGGTTCTGGCCGATGGGGCGGTTGAACACCTTGCGGTCGTTGGCGTAGGCGACCGACTTGGCGGTGAACCACTTGGCGTCGCCGATGCACTCGGCGGCGATCAGCAGGCGCTCGGCGTTCATGCCGTCGAGGATGTAGCGGAAGCCGCGCCCTTCCTCGCCCAGCAGGCTGTCCGCCGGGATGCGCATCTCGTCGAAGAACACCTCGCAGGAGTTGTGGTTCATCATCGTGCGGATCGGGCGAATCGTCAGGCCGGTCACGGCCTTCATGTCCACGATGAAGGTGCTCAGCCCCTCCGTCTTCTTCGCTGCCTGGTCCCGCGGGGTGGTGCGGGCGAGCAGCAGCATGAGGTCCGAATGCTCGGCGCGCGAGGTCCAGATCTTCTGGCCGTTGACGACGTAACCCTGGTTGTCGCGCCGCGCCGTGGTGCGCAGCGACGTGGTGTCCGTGCCGCTGCCGGGTTCCGTGACGCCGAACGCCTGTAGGCGCAGTTCGCCGGTGGCGATCTTGGGCAGGTAACGCTGCTTCTGCTCGGGCGAGCCGTGCCGAAGGATGGTGCCCATGGTGTACATCTGCGCATGGCAGGCCGCGCCGTTGCAGCCCTCCGCCTGGACGGTCTCCAGGATCGCCGCCGCCGCCGAGATGCCGAGGCCGGAGCCGCCGTACTCCTCCGGGATCAGCACGGACAGGTAGCCGGCCTCCGTCAGCGCGGACACGAACTCGGTCGGGTAGCCGCGCTCGGCATCGAGCTTGCGCCAGTACTCGCCGGGGAAGCGTCCACACAGCTTGCGCACCTGCTCGCGGATTTCGGCGTGGTCGTCGCGCTCGGCCGGACCCGGCATCATGTCGGGCGCCATCACGCGGGGTCCCAGCCGAACACGTCCTGGCTGCGGTCGAGCGGCAGCAGGCTTGGGCGCAGGGCCGGGGCGGCGTGCTCGGCGATCAGCGCGGGCGTCCATCCCTCGGCCCTGTGCACGGAGCGGAGCGGGCGGCTTTGGCTCATGAGGAATATCTCGTTGTGGCGGGTTGCGAAGACCTGGCCGGTGAACCCGGCCGCCGCGTCGGAAGCGAGGAACACCGCCATCGGCGCGTTCTTGTCGGGCGTCATCTGCTGCAGCTTGGCGACCCGCGCCTGCTGCTCCGGCGTGTCCGCCGGGATCGAGCTGGTCATGCGGCTCCAGGCGAAGGGCGCGATGGACTTTGACAGCGCCACGATCCCAAGCTTCGCCGCCGAGTAGTTCGCCTGGCCGAAGTTGCCCACCAGGCCCGACGTGCTGGTCATGTGGACAAAGGCGCCCGATCCCTGCGCGCGGAAGGGTTCGGCGGCGGCGCGGCTTACGAAGAAGCTGCCGTTCAGGTGGACGTCGATCACCTGCAGCCAATCCTCCGGCGACATCTTGTGGAAGATCGCGTCGCGCAGGATGCCGGCGTTGTTCACCACGACATCGACCCGGCCGAAGCCGTCCATCGCCGCCTGCACGATGCGCTGCGCCGACACCCAGGAGGAGACGCTGTCGGTGCTGACGACCGCACGCCCGCCGCGCTGGGCGATGATCTGCTGCGTCTGCTCGGCAGGGGAGGCCGACTGGCCTTCGCCGGACAGCGACGCGCCGATGTCGTTCACCACGACGGACGCGCCGGCCAGCGCCATCGCCACCGCGATCTCCCGCCCGATGCCGCCGCCGGCGCCGGTGACGACCGCGACCTTGCCTTCCAGCATCATGCAGCCCCCGCCGCCTTGAACACGGCGCGCCCGTGGCTTGCCACCAGTACGTCCCGCCCCACCACGCGCGCCTGGAACGCGCCGTTGTCCCAGATCTCGGTGCGTATGGTTTCCCCGGGGAACACCGGCGCGGAGAAGCGCAGGTCGAGCGCTTGGAAACGCGCCGGGTCGTAGCCGCCGAGCGTGCGCAGCAGCGCGTGGCCCACGACGCCCAGGGTACACAGCCCATGCAGGATCGGCCGGGGGAACCCGGCGGCTTCGGCCACGGCGGGGTCCGCGTGCAGCGGGTTGTCGTCGCCGTTCAGCCGGTAGAGCAGCGCCTGCTCCGGCCGGGTCGGCAGGTCCACCACGTGGTCCGGGGCGGTGGCGGGCATCGGATGCGGCGGGCGCACCGGGCCTTTGACGCCGCCGAACCCGCCGTCGCCGCGCAGGAACACCGTGGCGGTCGCGACCGCCAGCAGCGCATCGTTGGCTGCATCCGTGACCCGCTTCTCGACATACAGCAGCGCGCCGCGGCCCGGCCCCTTGTCCACCAACCCGGTCACGCGGGTGCGGCCCACGATCTCGCCGCCGATGGGAAAGGGACGGTGGACGGTGATGCCCTGCTCGCCATGCACCAGGCGCACCGCATCCACCCCGGTGCGCGGATCGGCCAGCCAGAACCCGGGATGCCCGAGCACCACGGCCATGAAGGGCAGGGCGCGGAGCGCGCGATGGTGGTCCACGAAGTCAAGCTGCCGCGCGTCCAGCGGGTCCTGCCCCAACCCGACCGACAAGGCGTACAGCACGGCGTCCCGTGCAGTCAGGCGCTGGCGGACATCGGGGATCTCGTAGCGCAGCAGGGCCTCGGCATCGATGGGCATGGCGGAAATGCTAAGCCCACGGCTGGGGCGCGTCCACATCGGCCGCGCGTTTTCGCGCGGCGCAATCCGTGCAAAGAGGGCCGCCACCGACAAAGAGAGCTTCATGAGCGAACACGCACACATCCAACACGCCAGCGACAAGCGGATCGCCTTGGTGATCGCCGTGCTGGCGCTGCTTTTGGCGCTGGTGGAAACCGGCGCGAAGAGCGCGCAAACCGACGCGATCACCCGGAACGTCGAGGCGGCCAACCTTTGGGCGTACTTCCAAGCGCGCACGGTGCGGCAGACGACCGTCCGGACCGCGGCCGAGCAGGCCGAGCTGCAGAAAGCGGCCACGCCCGACTCCGGCGCCCGGGCCGTGCTGGAGGCGCAGCAAAAGGCTTGGCAGGACACCGCCGCCCGTTGGGAAAGCGATCCCGGCACCGGGGAGGGCCGCAAGGAGTTGACGGAACGCGCCCGGGCCACGGAAACCGAGCGGGACTTTGCCATGGCGAACTACCACCTTTACGAGTATTCCGCCGCGCTGTTCCAGGTCGCCATCGTGGTGGTCTCGTCCTCCATCGTGACCAGCGTGTCCCTGCTGGCCGTGCTGGGCGTCGTGCTGGGGATCGGCGGCGTGGGGCTGGGCGCGGTCGCCCTGCTCGCGCCGCTGGCGGTGCACCTCTAGGGAGGCATCAGGCGCCGAACATCGGCCGGAGCTTGCCGACCGCCGCCGCTTCCGGCAGCACCGTGACCTGCGTGCCGCCTTGCCATTGCATCAGCATGGGCTTGGCGCGGGTGTTCTGGCCGCGCTCGTCGAACTTGGCGCCCCAGCCGGCCGCGGTGGCGCCGGGCGGGAGGTCGGTTGCCAGCACGGCCGCGCGCAGCTTGTCCTTGTCCAAGCTGCCGGCGCGCTCCATCACGTCCAGGAACAGCCTGGCCCCCGCGTAGTTGGCAAGGCTGTGCCCGCTGCGCGGCTTGGTGCCGTAACGCTTCTCATAGGCGGCCTGCACGTCGTGCGCGCCCGGCGCCGCGGCCTCGTTCACGGCGAACTGCGTGAAGTCCGCGTTCAACATGCCTTCGCAATCCGCGCCGACCGCGTTCGCCGTGTCCTGCAGGGAGTGCCCGCCGCCCGCGCCCACGATCATGCGCGGCTTCCAGCCCATCTGCCGCATCTGTCGGAAGAACAGCAGCACGTCGTTCTGGTAGCCGGTGTGCAGGACGACCTCGGCGCCGGCGCTGCGCAGCCGCTGCACGACGCTCGACATGTCCATCGTGGCGGCGGGGTAGGGCAGGTTCTCCACGACGTTGAGGCCGAGATCCTTGCACCGCGTCGCCTGGAACCCGCTGACGGTGCTGCCGTACAGCGCGTCCTCGTGCAGGATCGCGAGCTTCAGGCTCTTGGCATCGACGCCCCAAAGCGGCGCCAGGGCGTCGTTCACCGCATCGACGGTGAGCAGGCCGAACGCGCTGGCGACCGGGCAGGAGCGGAACAGGGCGTTGAAGCCGCGCTCGGTCACGGGGTCGCTGATGGCGCCCAGCTCGAAATACGGCGTGCCCGCCAATTCGGTCGCTTGGCTTGCGGCGAACACCAGCGGGCTGGCGTAGGTGCCGAACACCGCGGCCACGCGCTCGTTGGCCATCAGCCGGCGGACCTCGACGACGGCCTGGTTGGGGTCAAAGGCGTCGCCTTTCGCCAGGCGCACCGGGCGGCCCAGCAATCCGCCGGCGGCGTTGCGGTCGTCCACCGCCAACTCCAAGCCGCGGAAGCTCTCGTCGCCCAGCAGCGCGAGGGCGCCGGACAGGGGATACAGCGCGCCGAGCGGGATGGGGTCAGGCTGCGCCAACGCCCGCCGCAGGACGACGGGGGCGGCGGATGCGGCCCCCAAGGCGGCGCGGCGGGTGAGGGTCATCGGGGCCTCCGAGTGTCATATTTTATACGACCATCCCGCGTCGCCGGCCATGGCGCAAGCGAAGTGCGGCCACGGCGCAAGCGAAGTGCTGGCCACGGTGCGACCACGTTGACAGGACCGAAGCGGGCGCAGATTTTTCGGACGAACCGCAGGATGCCCCGCCATGCCCGTGCCCGCCCAGATGCGCCAGATCGACCACACCCCCGGCGGGCCGGAGGTGTTGCACATCGCGACCGGCCCGGTGCCGGCCCCGGCGCCGGGCGAGGTGCTGATCCGTGTGCAGGCGGCCGGCGTGAACCGCCCGGACGTGCAGCAGCGGCTCGGCGCCTATCCGCCGCCGCCGGGGGCAAGCCCGCTGCTCGGGTTGGAGGTCGCGGGCGAGGTCGCCGCAGTGAACGGCGAGGCCGGGTGGCAGGTTGGGGACAAGGTGTGCGCGCTGGCCAACGGCGGCGGCTATGCCGAGTACTGCGCGGTGCCCGGCACGCAGTGCCTGCCCTGGCCGGACGGGTATGACGCGATCCGCGCCGGGGCGCTGCCGGAAAACCATTTCACGGTCTGGGCCAACCTGTTCGGCCACGGCCGGCTCGTGCCCGGCGAAAGCGCGCTGGTGCATGGCGGGACCAGCGGCATCGGCGTCACGGCCATCCAGCTCGCACATGAGTTCGGCAGCCGTGTGTATGCGACCGCCGGCAGCGCCGAGAAGTGCGACGCCTGTGTCCGGCTGGGCGCGGACGCCGCCATCAACTACAAGGAAGCCGACTTCGCCAAGTCGATCAAGGAGTTCACGGTGGGCGCCGGGGTGAACGTCGTGCTGGACATGGTGGGCGCTCCTTACCTCGCCCGCAACCTGCGCAGCCTGGCGACGGACGGGCGCCTGGTGCTGATCGCCTTCCTGGGCGGCGCCAAGGCCGAGGAGCTGGACCTCACCACGATCATGACCCGGCGCCTCACCGTGACCGGCAGCACCATGCGTCCCCGCACCGCCGCGCAGAAGGCCGCCATCGCATCGGCACTGCGGGAGAAGGTGTGGCCGGTGCTGTCTGCCGGGCGCTGCGGCCCGCTGGTACACGAGGTGTTCCCGCTGGACCGCGCCGCCGACGCGCACCGGCTGATGGAAAGCAGCGCGCACATCGGCAAGATCATGCTGCGCGTCGCCGATTGAGGCTTGGCCGGAAGGTGGCTTGGCGGGACCGGGCCGGTTAAGCGGATAGTGGCGCTTACTGCGCGCGGCTGGGATCGTCGGCGGGGTTGACGTAGTTCAATCCGAACGGCCCCGTGCCCGTGACCTGCACTTCCGCCGGCTCGGCCGTGGTCCACACGGAGTGCGGCATCCCGCCCGGGAGGTAGACGAACCCACCCGCGGCGAGCGGCTGGCCGTGGCCCCGGTCGAGCGTTTCGCCCATGCCGTGCACGATGGAGCCGGACAGCACCGTTAGGTTCTCCGTGGTGGCGTGCGTGTGCGGCGCGACGGTGGTGTTCGCGGGAAACAGCACCCGCAGCACGAACGGCCCTGGCTGCGCCGGGTCGCCCGCGAGGACGCTCAGCTTGGTGCCCTTGGGCAGCGATGCCGGCGCGGGCGCCCATTGCACGGCGGCGTCGCTGGGCAGCAGGATCATCCCGCCCATGCCCTCGGCCACGGCCGCCTGTGCGGTCCCGAGCCAGATGGCGACGCCGGCGGCGACGACCGGCCAACCGTGCTTGCGCATGTGGCACCTCCCTTTCTTTCCTGCCCCGCGCGCAAGGGGCTCAGTTGTCACAGCGCCGCGGCGGGCATCGTTCAGGCGCGCGTCGGGTAGCTGACTGCTGTTCCAACTGGCTGTCAACGCGGAGCGCGCCGCTTTTCGACACCGGGCCGATGCGTGGCGGGGGCGTTGGCGACGGGGTGTTGCATCCGGCACTCCTATGCTCAACGCTTGATCAGCTACATCAGGGAGAAATCGAGATGGACGTTCTTTACACCGCGACGGCGACGGCGACCGGAGGGCGGCAAGGCCGCGTCCAATCAACGGACGGGGTCCTCGACCACGCGCTTGCGCTGCCGAAGGAGCTTGGGGGTGCGGGCGGCGCGGCGACCAACCCGGAACAGCTTTTCGCGGCCGGCTACGCCGCTTGTTTCGAGAACGCCCTGCTGCGCGTGGCGCGGGAGCGCAAGGCCCCGATCCGCGAGTCTTCCGTCACCGCCCGCGTCGGCATCGGCCGGGAAGGGGACGGCTACTTCCGCCTCACGGTCGCCCTGGACGTGTCGGTACCCGGCCGCGACAGGGCGGAGGTGGAAGAGATCGTCCGCATCGCCCACGAGGAGGTGTGCCCGTATTCCCGGGCGACGCGCGGCAACATCGACGTGGAAACTAAGGTCGTCTGATCCTGGCCGACCCGGCCCCGCGCCGCCGCGGGCCGGGCTACGGCGGGTTTGGCCAGGGGTAGCGGATGTTGCCGG